>DPJQ01000117.1:9643-19905 GCA_003542935.1 Lachnospiraceae bacterium
GCCGCAATTCCCGCCACGATTTCGGCGGATGGCTTCAAGGTATCGGTGACGGCCGTCGGAAAGGGCGCGTTCAAAGGCTGCGGGAAACTTACAAAGGTCAAGATCGGCAGCCGGGTAACGTCCATAGGTGCGGATGCCTTTTACAGATGTACAAAGTTAAAGAACGTCACAATCGGAACGAAAACCGCGTCCATAGGCAAACGGGCTTTTTACGGTACGGCCCTGAAAAGTTTCAGCACGGGGAACGCGGTGAAAACGATCGGAGATAAGGCATTCTACGGCTGCAAAAAACTGTCGGCGGTCACGCTGGGAAAGAACGTTGCAACGATCGGTGCCCAGGCGTTCGGCGGGGACGCGGCGTTAAAAAAGATTACCGTAAAATCCGTAAAATTAAAGAAGACGGGCACGAAGGCCCTGTCCGGCATTCACAAAAAAGCCGTGATCCGGGTTCCGGCCCAAAAGCTGTCCGCTTACAAAAAGCTTTTCAAGGGTAAAGGACAGAAAAAAACGGTTGTCATCAAAAAGAACTGAGAAAAAGGAGGGGATTTATTTTGAAAAGAAAAATGAAATGGCTGCTTCCGGCGTTTCTGGTTGTCCTGTGCCTGTGTCTTACGGCCCTTTCGGTCCGGGCAGGGGACGGAGGAGAGATCTATTTTTCCGTGGAGAAATTCACCATCGGCCAGGGATATCTTGTGGAGCCGTCCGTGGTTTCCGTCAAGGAGGGAGAAACCCTGTCGGCATTTTTGGAGCGGTATATACCTACAAAGGGGCTGGTCATGGAACTGGATCGAAACAGCAGCTACGGCTGGTATCTGCAGGGATTTAAAAATGCTGACAGCGGCGTCAGCCATGTCCCGGCCTGTATCCAGGCCATATCGGAGGATACGCCCAGGGACAGTGACGTGCAGCCGGAGAAAAACGTGTATTATCCCGATCTCATGGAGTTTTCTTATCATGGCCAGGCAGGCTGGTGCTACTATGCCAACAACCTGCCCGGGGAGACGGCTATGGATAAATATCGGCTCAAAGACGGCGATGTGATCCGTCTGCGTTTTACCCTTTACGGCTGGGGCGGCGACCTGGGCGGGCCCTACGGCCTTATCACCCTGCCGGATCTGGACGAACTGACCAGGCGGCTGGCTCTTTACAGCCAAAACAGCGCTCTGTGTGAGTCAAATGGTTATAAGGCCGATCTGTGGCGGAACGGACTGGCAGTGGCAGCAGATATGGACAGTACGCCGTCCCAGGTGGAGGCGGCCGGCACGGCCCTTCCGTCCCCGGCGCAGATTGCGGAATGGAAACAGAAGGAGCAGGGTTCGCAGGGAGATAGGCAGGATATTCCCGGAAATAAAGATGATACTCAGGGAGACGGCCCAAAAGTTCCCTCTGGCAGCCAAACCGGAGACAGTCAGACCGGCTCTCCCTCGGATCCTTCAGGAGAGGAAAGGATATCTCTGAAACGCGTGCAGATAAGTTCTGTCGGTACAAAGATCTACACGGGAAAAGCCATAAAACCCGACGTGAAGCTCATCTGGCAGGGAAAGGCGCTGAAAAAGGGGACAGACTATACGATATCCTATGCGAATAATAAAAAAGCGGGAAAAGCAAAAATAGTTCTGAAGGGAAAAGGCAGCTATACCGGATCCCGAACCGTTTATTTTTTCATAAAAAAATCATTGGGAAAGGCAAAGGTAGCGAAAATCGCTGCCCAGAAATATAAAAAGGGCAAAGCCGTAAAGCCCGTTTTAAAAGTATCCTGCGATGGGAAAAAGCTGAAGAAGGGGAGGGATTATACCGTATCCTACCGGAATAACAGAAAAGCGGGGAAAGCCACAGCCGTTATAAAAGGGAAAGGAGACTATACCGGAACGAGGAAGATATCTTTCCGAATCATAAAAAAATAACAGCGAATCGGATAATTTTAATAAAACAGTATATAACAGTTGACAACTGCTATATACTGTTTTATACTGTTTGCCAAGGAGGGCAAACAGTATGCGTATTATCATTAATAACAGCTCGATGCAGCCGATCTACGAGCAGATCGTGGAACAGATCAAGGGAATGGTACTGGACGGTTCGCTGAAGGCGCAGACGATGCTCCCCTCTGTCCGGGCTCTGTCAAAGGAGCTGAAGATCAGCGCGCTGACCGTAAAGAAAGCTTATGATCATCTGGAGCAGGCCGGTTTTGTCGTTACTGTGCACGGTAAAGGCAGTTTTGTGGCCGGCATAAGCGGCGGGCTGATCCTTGAGGAACAAAAGAAAGAAGTTGAAGCCGATCTGGAAATGGCCATCAGGAAAGGCAGAAGCTGTCACATGACGGATCAGGAGATCCGCGAACTGTTTAATCTGATTATGGAGGATTTATGAGCATGATTCGATTGAAAGATGTACAGAAAAGCTATGGACGTTTCAGACTGGACTGTTCCCTGGAGGTGAAACCGGGCTGCGTGACCGGCCTCATCGGTGCCAACGGCGCGGGGAAAAGCACGGCTTTTAAAGCGATTCTGGACCTGATCCGGCTGGACGGAGGGAGCATAGAGGTATTGGGGAAATCCTGGGACACACTGACGCCCCGTGACAAGCAGGAGATCGGCGTGGTCTTCCCGGGCAATGCGTTCAGCGGCCAGCTCACCGTGAAACAGCTGATCCCGGTACTGGCCGGACTGTATGAGAAATTTGACAGGGGGCGCTTTTTGTCCGATTGTGAACGGTTCGGATTGCCCATGGGCAAGAGAACAAAAGAATTTTCTACGGGTATGCTGGCAAAGCTAAAGCTGCTCAGTGTGTTGAGCTATTCGCCGCGGCTCATGATCCTGGATGAGCCTACGTCGGGCCTTGATGTGGTGGCCCGGGACGGGCTTCTGGATCTTTTGCGGGAGCATATGCGGGAAGACCGGGCGATTCTGGTCAGTTCCCATATTTCCAGCGATCTGGAAGGTTTCTGTGACGATATTTATATGATCGATGACGGCCGGATCATTCTTCATGAGGATACGGATGTGCTGCTTGGCAGCTATGGTATTCTGAAGGTCAGTGACGAGGAGCTTGCGGCCATGGATCAGCAGTATCTGATCAGGAAAAAGAAAGCTCCTTTTGGCTGGAACTGCCTGACCGGCCACAAGCAGTATTACATGGACAATTATCCCCGTATGGTGGTGGAAAAGGGCAGTATAGACGAGGTGATCCTGATGATGGTGAAGGAGGAGAGGGTATGAAAGGACTGTTGATCAAGGACATGAATCTGATGCTGGGAAATGCCAGGACGATTTTGCCGGCCATGGGCGTAGGCGTGATCTACGTTTTCTTTACAGATATACAAATCAGCTTTGCCATGGGTTACATGATCATGCTCTTTGGCATGACGGCCCTGTCTACGCTGGCTTATGACGAGGAAAACGGCGGTATGAGCTATCTGATGACTCTGCCGGTCAGCCGGTTTCAGTATGTGCTGAGCAAATATCTGTTCCTGTTGCTGTTTATGTCGGTGGGAGCCGTCGTATCCCTGGTGACGATTTTGGCGTCTGCGGTGGCCAAAGGCATTGTGGACCATACGAGCAGCCTTGATGTACTGCAGAACATAGGTTTTCTGCAGAAAGAGACGTGGATGGCCGGCCTGATCGTTCTGATGGGGATGTTTTTGATGAATATGTTTTTGATGCCGATACGTTACAAATTCGGCGTAGCCATGCAGCAGGTAATGATTCTTGCTGTTGTGGTGGCTGTCGTTCTGCTGGTCATGGCGCTTCAAGGGCTGACAGATGTGTTGGGTATTGATTTGGAGCTGTGGCTTGCCGGATTAAACGGGCTGGGAACGGCGGCTTTTGTGCTGGCCGCGGCCGGAGTGTGTGGAGTCGGGTTTCTGGTATCCTTGGGGATATCTGCCCATGTGATCGTCAGGAAAGAGTTTTGATTAAAATATTTTGGACGTAAAAAAATTTTTCTTGACAACTTTCGTATATGGATTTATCATATGCTCCGATAACAAAACAAAGCGTTCGCTGGGGGAGCCTTGACCGGCTGAGAAATCCATGGGATTGACCCTTATTACCTGATCCGGGCAATACCGGCGTAGGGAAGCATGATACACGGGAGTACCCTCCTTCAGCGTTCGGTCTGCGACTGAAGGAGGTTTTTTATGTCTTTTTTTCTTACTTATGATGCGGAGAACTGGGAGTACCATCTGACCGCGCCGGGCTATATCGTGCTGGCGGCGGTGATGCTGCTGATTCTGCTTCTGCCTGCGCTTTTGTCAGGTAAAGAGCGGCGTAAAATGAGCGCGAAGCAGCTCACTTTCTGCGCCGTGGCCATGGCCCTGGCTCTTGTCACCAGCTTTATCAAATTTGCCAGTCTGCCCATGGGCGGTTCGATCACATTGTTCAGCATGTTTTTTATCTGTTTTATCGGCTATCTTTACGGAGTAAAGATCGGTGTAATGACGGGTGTGGCCTATGGTATCCTGCAGTTGATCATTGGTCCCTATATTTATGCGCCCCTGCAGGTGTTGCTGGATTATCCTCTGGCTTTTGGAGCCTTGGGACTGTCCGGATTATTCTATAAGAAAAAATACGGCCTGATGACGGGTCTGGCCGTGGGCATGGCGGGACGCTATATCTGCCATGTGATCTCCGGGTATGTATATTTTGCCTCCTATGCCCCGGAAGGGATGAATCCGCTGGTCTATACCCTGGGCTATAATGCCACCTACATATTGCCGGAGATGATCGCCACGGTCATCCTCGTGTGCCTGCCTCCGGTGGCGAAGGGGCTGCAGTATGTGAAACGGATGGCGGCGGAGACGTAAATCTTGTTTTGCATATGAAATATAAAGTCCTGTTCCCCTGTCCCTTGCGGCAGGGAAACAGGACTTTATGCATTCATGCAATTTCCACTGCCTGAATAGTTTGAAAAGAGTGTGTGCTTATGCTATTATGGGGAAGATGAGCCGGGGCTGGAGGCCGTGGATGAAGCTCACTCGCCGGTTTTTGTTCCGTATCAGCCGTTGCTGTCAGGAAATATTCAGTTGTTTTCGGATGGTACACAGACGCAGAATGAGATGGTTCGTCATGTGAAGCAAATGTTGATGGGGAAAGCTATCAGCTGATCAAGGCGAGAATCCGGCAATGGTTTTCCACCGGGGAGGAGAGGGATGAACAAGCGGGAGATTCTTAATACGATGGCCTCAGTGTCTGCCATTGCGGAAAATGTATTGACCGGAAAAATGCCGGTCTGTATAATTAATACATGAAAAAGCCAGAATGCACTGGCAGATGATACGAGGAGGAATGAGATGAGCAAGAAACAGACTATGTGGATGTTTTCTGCCGTACTGGCATTTTTGCTGATTTTGTGCGGAGGCCGGGCTGTATGGGCGGAAGACAGCGTTGTGGAAATTAAAAATGTGACTCTTACAGGAACTATGATCCGGATCCGCGTGGATGACGAAGACATGACTGCAGTGAGCGGATCCCTGGAGGCTGCGGTAGAGTATCTGGAGGACGGCGTGGCAAAAACGGCGGAGAATATCCGCCACAGTACATTGGCTGATTCTGAGTGGCAGAAGCTTCTGGGCAGTTATACAAAGTATGACAGTGAAAAGGGACAGTGGTATCTGCAGGTCGGAGACAGGCGGTATGACTGTCCGATTGAAGTGAAAGAATACAGATCGGATGAAATTCTGTTTGTTCCACCCTATGCTCCCCAATACGGGTCTGTTACAGTCACAAAAAGGAAGCCGTTTATCTTTTGTAAACAGCCCCTGACAAAGGATGGCTGCGAGAGAATCGTGGTAAAGCCTTCAGATTCCGGGCAGACACTGGACTATGTACAAAGCTATGCGGGAGGCGTAAACGGGGAGACCGGAAAACCTGTACTGCCGGAGGATAATATTAATGTGACGGATCCCCTCAGAGTGGAAAATGGCGGTACTTTGTACTGCTTTATGTATTTTTATGGTGTGGAAGACGATATAGAGGTTGAATGTCATTCAACGGAGTCAATTTACACTTGTGCCCGGATAACGGAAGAGAAGTCCTGGTCAGGTGCCGGAGAAGATGGTCCGATCTGGTTTAGGATAGAGGCCGGTGAGGATGGCTACTATCGCCTGCATTATGACTATAGCAATATCGGCAGCAGCGTAAAATACTGTGAAGATGCGAACCCTGATCTTCCATACGAAAAGTTCTATCATGGTTATCATATAGCCGGATTTGATCCACTGTACGAATGGTATGAAAACAAGTATACCCATCCATTTTACCTGGAAGCTGGTCAGGCAAAATGGATTTCCGTGACCAGAAAATGGATGAGTCCTAACGCGCAGAACCGCTATCTAAATGTTTCACTGGAAAAAGTAGCCGAAGAAGATATCCTTATTGGAGATTTACAGGTCGCAAATAACCTGAAATGGGTTTTAAATGGCTGGTATGAAGATGATGTATTGACGTTTTCCCCGGATAACACAGGCCACAGGAGGGATAAATACACCGTTGCAGATATTTTCAGCGGGGACAGTTTCAGTATTGGTTTTAAATATAAAGTGCAGGGAGATATCGGTTACTGCGGATATTTTGGGATAGTGCTTGGAGAGAGGTTATTTAAAAATCCCTCTGGCACGGTCGCAGAGGCCCAGACAGGGGTCGGTACCCGGATAACCATGCAGTTTTTTGACTCTTCCGGGAACGCCCTGGAACTTTCCAGCACAGAAACTCTGAAGAGAAATTGTCAGTACTGCATTGTGTTTTCGGCCATGAAGGGAGAAGAGATACTGGAACAGGAGGAGATCCGTCTTCAGCTTGATCCGGACGACGCTTTACGCTTTGAAGATATGGAGTTAAATATGCCTGGAGTAGAAGGCATAACGAAAAGCGGAGAAACCATCACTTGCTATCATGAATGCAAAGAGTTATATTTTTCAAGTTTGGATATAAGCTTTACGCACTATACCGGACCCGGGAGACAGGGCGGGGCAGGAGGATGGTTCAAGGACAGCGATGATCTGAAGAAAAACTATATAAAAAAGGAAGGGTATGAAGGCGTTGAGATTTTCCTGACTTCGGATACGGGTAAACGGTATGACCTTCCGCTGGGACCGGAATTTCGGCTGCCCATAGGCAGATATACGCTGGCTGTCCGGTCAGACAGGGGTCTGCAAAAGGAAATATATATTCATGTTCTGCCGGATATCCCTAAAGGGCTGAATATACGGCTTAATGATGATCTGAGCCATATAGATGACGTTTGGTGGTGCACGGGTGATAATCCTTCCGTATCCGCCAGTACCTGGGGCAAACATGCCAGTGACATTCCGAATGAAGAGTATGGCATCACTTATGAGTGGAAATTTGAAGGGATTTATGTTCCCGGCCAGGGCAGCGGCGAAAGGCAATACGGCGGGGTATATGAAGACTATCCGGACGCGGCCTTTGATCCGGGCACAGATATGGCTGTTTCAGCCGATACAAGTACGATGACATTCAAGGGAAAAAAGGAAGGATATTATGAATTTTCCGTTACCGCTTACCAGACTCCTGAAAACGGAGGCGGGCGGCGGAAACTGGATCTGCCTGCCGAGTATTTTCTGATCGGCTACCGCGAAGACAGGGATCGTGCGCCGGAAGATTATTATGGTGATGATGGTGAATGTGATCACGAGTTCGGCGATTGGGAAGTGGATCGGGAGGCAACGGCGCTGCGTTCCGGTTCCCGCAGCCGGGTCTGTGTTCTCTGCGGCGAGAAAGAGGTTCAGGAGATCAAAAGGCTTAAAGCTACCGGAAAACTTTCAGCTTCCGGCCTTCCCTTGCAGGTCAAAAAGTCTACAACCGCCCTCCGGGCCATCGGCCTGGCCAGGGGAGATTACGTTAAAAGCTGGAAAAGCAGCAATCCTAAAGTTGCCGGAGTGAGCAGGAAAGGGAAGATAACGGCGAAGAAAAAGGGCACGGCAGTGATCACCGCCGCACTCGCCAGCGGGAAAAAGCTTACGGCCAAAGTAAAAGTCCAGACCGGAAAGGTAAAAACGTCAAAAATAAAGCTGGAAAAGACGAAATTGCAGCTGGAAAAGGGCGAAAGCTACACGCTGGCTCCCCGGATAACGCCCCTGACCAGCCAGGATAAACTGACGTATGACAGTTCAAACAAAAAAGTAGCCACAGTAAACAAAAAAGGAAAAATAACGGCAAAGAAAAAAGGAACGGCAAAGATCATTGTCCGTTCCGGAAAGAAAAAAGCAGTCTGCAAAGTGACTGTAAAATAATGTCTTACGGAGTGTCCGCTGGCAGATTGGCTTCATCCCCCATAGATCTCCTCCGGTGTAAGCCCTGCCGCCCAGGTCAGATAGTACACGGCATCGGAGGCCACACCCACCACGTTTTCTTCATGCAGAAAATCGGTGATATTGGAGTCAAAGAGCATATTGGCCTGGGCGGCAAATTCCTCGTCGGAGTCCCAGAAGAGCACGGCGATGGTGAAAAAGGGGAAGACCGGGATCTCATAGCCCGCGTCGCCCTGGGAGAGGGGCCGCCCGCCCAGCTTCTCACAGGCCTGCTTTAATTCTGCCACATGGCCGGTAAAGCAGCCCTCCAGTTTTTTCAGGATGGTCTGGCGGTACGCCTGTTCAAAGGGATAGACCCGCTTGACTTCATAGAAGGGCACCAGCTTTCCCGAGGCCGCGGGCTGTGCGACGGCATAGTGAAAGAGATTATAGATCGTGATGGCTGTATTAAAGGGAGGCGTGATTTCCCGTTTATCCGTATAGCGCACGTCTCCCGAGCGGCGGCCGATGCGCAGCGGGTGGGCGTAGTAGGTGATATACAGTGCCTCGTCGTCTATGTCAAGGCGGAATTTGCGGGCCAGGGCTTCGTGATCCATGGCCAGGAATTTTCGGCGCCAGTCGTCAAGGACGACATCATAATTGGAAACGCGTGAAGTGTTCATGGAAGCTCCTTTCAGAAGTTGTTTTTTGGTATATCCGGCACGGGCCGGGGCATCTGCTGCCGGAGCCTGTACGGTTACTTTTCCTGATTATATACCAAACGCCCGCAATTTGCCATGAAAAATCTGGTGGGAATTAATTATGATAAAGAAGTGCCCGCAGGGAAACGGAAACATATTTGCATGAAAATTATAGATTATTTGGCTCGCCGGACGGCGGGCTTTTTTCATTTGCCGGCATGTGGAAAAACTGTTGCGGCCTTTTTTCATATAAATTAAAAACAATCAAATAAAACACAAAAACACTCATAAATTACGTTGATATATCATAAAAAATGAGATATAGTGATACAAAACGAACATATAAACAAAAGGAGGAAAAAAGTATGTTTTTAAAGGAACTGGCGGACAAAAAGAGGATATGTTTCCATCAGAGCTTTGCTACGTGGGAGGAGGCTGTCACCGCATCCTGTGCACCGCTGCTTGCAGAGGGGGTGATCGAGCAGGCTTATATCGATTCGGTGATTGGGTGCGTGAAGAAATACGGTCCCTACATTGTCTTTGCGCCCAATATCGCCATGCCCCACTCCCAGGAAGGTGCGGTGGGTGTTCATGAGACGGCTGTCAGCTTTATGAAGGTGGAAGAGCCGGTGCATTTTGAGGATGGAAATCCGGACAAGGATGCCCGTCTGTTTTTTGTGCTGGCCTCTACAGACCATAAAAAGCATATGGAGAACATGGAAAAGCTGGCAGGTATGCTCCTGAAACCGGGCATGGTGGACGAGCTTTTGAAAGTAACCAATGAGGAGGAACTGTTGGCTCTGGATGCCCGCTGTGAGGGGTAAAACGCGGGAGTACATAGAAATGACAGAAAAGAAAAAATTACTGGTGTTTGACCTGGACGGCACACTGTTGAACGATGACAAAGATATCACCCCGCGCACCCGGGCGGCCATAAAGCGGGCCCGGGAGAAGGGGTATGCGGTCTGTTTCGCTTCGGGACGGTGCGAGGAGATGATGTCGATCTACAGGGATGCCGTGGGCGGCTGCGACTATCTGGTTTCCTGCAACGGGGCCATGACCCGTTCCCTGGCAGACCGGGCCGTCATCCAGAAGCAATACCTGGGAGCCGGGGAGGTGAACCGGGTGCTGGCGTATCTCTTTGGACGGCGGATGGATTTTATGATGTATTCAAGGGAGGAAATGTATTTTTCTGCCTACAGCGACAAGCTGCGCCGCCGGGTGGGAGACTATGAGGAACTGTCTGCAGCCTGGGGCTTTCCGGTGAAGCTGAGGGCCCGTGGGCTGGATACTCCCGACCTGCGGGAACGGTT
>DPJQ01000117.1:20201-31146 GCA_003542935.1 Lachnospiraceae bacterium
TTTGAAGATATCATCAAGATCGTGGTCTATGAGGATGATGCAAAGAGGCTGGAGCAGTATCACGGTTTTATCCGTGCAGAGGAGCCGGGCCTGTTCTGCGAGAGCACGGGCTACGGCCTCCTCGGAACCTTCCACGAGGGCGTTTCCAAAAAATGGGCTGTTGAGGCTATTCTGGCCTATATGGGGATCGGCCGGAGCGACGCCTATGTGTTTGGCGATTATGAGAACGATCTGAGCATGTTTGCGGCCGTGGATAACCGGATCGCCATGGGGAATGCCATTGACAGTCTGAAAAGCCAGGCCACCTGTGTGACAGACACGAATAACCGGGACGGAGTGGCCCGGTATCTGGAAGAAGTTTTGGGAATTTAATGAACGTTTTTTAAAATAAATGATCGTTAAATAAAAAACAATAGTATTAGCGTAGAATAACACACAAAAAGAACATAAATAATCATATAAATATTTAAAACGTCCATAAGATAGCTTGTGATATTCCAAAAACTGACATATAATGAGAACGTAAAAGTAATTGTGAAGGTGCTGAACAATTACGTGCAAAAACCAATTGGCATGGGAATAAAGCCCATGTACATCATGTATTGAGAAGGGAGAGTTGAACATGTTAAATTCAATCCTTGATCTGTTGTTGAAGCAGATCTTCGGCCAGCCGTTCTTGCTGATCGCCATCGTCGTATTTATCGGTTATATGGCTATGAAGCAGAAATTCACCAAGGCCCTTGGCGGAGCGGCCAAGGCGGCCATCGGTATCCTTGCCATGGGCATGGGTTCCGGCGCACTGATCAGTAATTTCGGTATTCTGCTGACGGCCCTGACGAATGCCACGGGCATTCAGGGTGCAGGCCTGAACACGTACCCCACCATGACGGCTTCCTACGAGAAGATGGATGCCATACTGGGAAGCGGCACAGGCGCGACCTGGGGCATCTACACGCTGCTGGTGGCGTTCATCCTGAATCTGGCTCTGGTGGCCCTGCGGAAGTTTACCCACATCCGTGCCGTGTATCTGACCGGCAATGCCATGATCGTCCAGGCCGGTATCAGCACCTATATCGTATGGCGTTTCCTGGGGCTGGGTATGGTTCCCACCGTGCTGATTGCTGCCATTGTGACCGCGCTGTATTGGGGAATCTTTTCTACGCTGCTGATCGGGCCGACCCATGCCGTCACAGGCGCCGACTTTACGGTGGCCCACCAGCAGATGCTGATGGATTATGTGGCCTACAAGGTAGCTCCGAAGCTGGGCAACGCGGAGAAGGATGATATTGAGAAGAAAAAACTTCCGGCGTCCCTGAGCATGCTGCAGGACAGCGTGATTGCCACGGCTCTGGTTATGTTTATCTCCGTGGCGGTGATTTTCCTGGTGATCGGCGGCGACCAGATTGAGTGGCTGCGCACAGGTGAGGGCGGTTTCGGCCAGGCTACATACAAAAATAACATCGTGTTCCTGCTGTGGATTGCCATGACCCTGACAGCAAATATCGTTGTACTGCTCTACGGCGTCCGCATGTTTGTCGGTGAGATCATGATGTCCTTCAAGGGTATTTCCGAGAAACTGCTGCCCGGCGCCGTGGCCGGTGTGGACTGTGCGGCTATCTTCGGCTTCGCACCGAAGTCTGTAGTCCTGGGCCTTCTGTTCGGAGCCCTGGGCCAGGTGGTGGGCCTGCTGCTGTTGTTTATCTTCAAGTCACCGATTTTCCTGATCCCCGGTTTCATCCCGCTGTTTTTCGACAACGCGACGATCTCTATTTTCGCAAACAAAGCAGGCGGCTGGAAAGCGGCGGCCATCATCGTCACAATCAACGGTATCATTCAGATCCTTGGTTCCGCCCTGGCGGTGGGCATGATGCAGCTGACCTGGTGGCAGGGCAGCGCAGACTACGCCACGGTCTGGGTAGTAATCATCGCCATTTTCAAGGGCATCGGCGGCCTTCTGGGCATTCCGATCGCCGGATAAAGTGTAAACCGGGTGCCGCTCCCGCCCGCCTGTGCACCCTGAATGGGCGGGAGCAGCGCTGCGGCTGTTCGTTTCAAGTGTAGCAGCAAATATATTCATTCAAAAAGGAGAAGGAGCTATGTTAAGAATTTTATGTATCTGCGGGAACGGTATGGGCACCAGCACAATTTTAAAAATCAATGTAAAAAATATATGTGAAGCCAACAACATTGACGTCGAGGTGGAGTCCTGCGCTTTTGGCGAGGCCATGGCTTATACGTCCAACACGGACATTATTCTGACCAGCCCGGAGTGGGCTTCCATGGTGCCGCCCTGTAATGCGGTGATTGCCGAGACGCTGAACCTGATTGATGTGGAAGGGGTCACCAAAACTCTTCTGGATACCATTAAAGAACACTTCCCACAGGAAATCAAATAGGCGCACAGGAGGCAACAGGAAATGACCAGCTATGAAGTAATGAAGCGGAACATTCATTTTGGCAAGCCGGGCCGTATCGGGCTTCGGTTTGATCGGATTGCCGGTAAGGATAAGAGCGATGTGTACAGGATTTTTGTCCTGCCTCCCAGAGATAAGCGGGATAACAGCGTTCCCTGTTCTGTAAAGAAAAAGATACGTCCGGTGGACGGTGAGTATGACGAGTGGGGCTGCCTGTGGGCCAGCGATGACGAGACGGGTTCCGATATGGGCCAGCCGGTCAACACGCCCATCGCCGACTGGGAAGATTTTGAAAAATATGAGTTCCCCGATCCCAAAGCCGAGGGCCGTTTCGACGGCCTGGAGGAAGCTTTGGCGGAGGCAGAGGAGAAACAGCTGTATGTGCAGCTCAACAGCCCTCAGTGTATTTTCGAGCGTATGCATTTCCTGCGGGGATTTGAGGATACGCTGATGGACTGCCTGCTGGAGCCGGAGTACATTGAGGAGATGGCGAAGAAGCTGGCGGATTATCAGATCGGTATCATCAAGGAGGCCTACCGGCTGGGGAAGGGCCGGATCCACTGCTATGACACCACTGATGACTGGGGCACCCAGAAGGGCCTGATGGTGTCCCCGGATACCTTCCGTGAGATTTTTAAGCCCCAGTACAAGCGGGTGTTTGATACGGCCCACGCCTGCGGTATGGATGTGCGTCTGCACACCGACGGAAAGATCAACGCGATCCTTGAGGATTTTATCGAGATGGGAGCGGATATCATCAATATCCATCAGCCCAGGCTGGTGGGCATCGATGAGGTGTCGGCCATAGCCCGCGGAAAGGTCTGCTTTGAGGTGGCTGTGGATATCCAGTCCACCCTGCCTACCGGGGATAAGGCGCTGATCGAACAGGAGGCGAAGGAACTGGTGGAGAAATGGGCCACGCCCGACGGCGGCATGATCGGTGTGGAATACGGCTACCTGGACGCTATAGGAACCACGAAGGAATCCATGCTGTACGCGCTGGAATGCTTCGAGAAATACGGGAAACTGGACGGCTAAAGAAAGGCGGGAAAAGGAATGATCGGGGTAAATTACGGGTTGTGCGTGCTGGCTATTCTGGCCATGGCCTTTGAACTGTATCTGATCGTGACAAGAAACAGAAAAATAAAGGTAAAAGGGAAGGATGACTACTTTTCCTTTGCTTTGGTACTGCTGTTTGCGGTGCTGATTTTTCCGGTGTCCATGGAATACACGGTGCTCACGAGCCTGAGAAATACCCTGATCTTCCTGGCCCTTTTCGGAAGCCTTGGCATACGGCGGGGACTGACGGAGGACGGCATAGCCAAGTCCGTCTATACCGTGGCCTGGGATCGGGTGGAATCCGTGCAGATCGATGAATACCAGACGGCGAAGATACAGGCGGTCTTTGCCGTGGGAGGACGGCGGATCAGGCTGCTTTTTTCCAAAGCCCAGCTTCGCGCGGTACTGGCCGAGCTGGAAAAGCATGTGGGAAACATCTATATGAAAAAATCTCTGGAGCAGGTGTTGCGCATGTGTAAACCGCTGTAAACAATAGAAGGAGGCAGGAGTATGAGCAAGATTGACGAAATTACCAGAGACAGCTGGATATTGAATACTTTTCCGGAATGGGGAACCTGGCTGAATGAAGAAATAGAGAATACAGAGGTCAAGGAGGGAACCGTGGCCATGTGGTGGCTGGGCTGCACCGGTATCTGGTTCAAGACGCCGGGGGGCTGCAACCTGACCATTGATTTCTGGTGCGGCAACGGCAAACGGACCCACGGGGACGGCAAGATGAAACCGGGCCATCAGATGGCGAATATGTGCGGCGCGAGGGCCATGCAGCCCAACCTGCGGGCGGTACCCTTTGTGCTGGATCCCTTTGCCGTGAAACAGGTGGACGCGGTACTGGCTACCCATTATCATCAGGATCATATGGATCCCAACTACGCGTCTCATGTGATCAAGAGCGGTATGACCACAGTCGATGAGAACGGCAGGGAGATCCCCGTGCCCTTTATCGGCCCGAAAAAGTCTGTGGAGACCTGGATCAAATGGGGTGTTCCCGAGGAGCGCTGCCGGGTGGTGAAGCCGGGAGACACGATCCGGATCAAGGATGTGGAGATCGTATGTCTGGATTCTTTTGACCGCACCTGCCTGGTGACCACTGATGATACCAGTGAGAACCGGGAGAACCTGGTGGGTAAATGCCCCACGGACATGGACGAGAAAGCAGTCAATTATCTGGTGAAGACCCCGGGCGGCAATATCTACCACAGCGGCGACAGCCATTATTCCATCTATTTTGCAAAGCACGGCAAGGATTACGATATCGACGTGGCTTTTGGTTCCTACGGTGAGAATCCGGTGGGTCTGGCCGACAAGATGACATCTGTGGATGTGCTGCGCATGGCCGAGGCGCTGCGCTGCAAAGTGGTAATCCCTATTCATTACGATGTGTGGACGAATTTTATGGCGGATCTGAACGAAATTCAGGTGTTGTATAATATGAAAAAAGACCGGCTGGGTTATCAGTTCCATCCATTCTTCTGGGAAGTGGGCGGAAAATACGTATATCCGACGGACGGGCAGAAGCGTGCCTATCATCATGACCGGGGGTTCCACGACTGTTTTGAACATGAGCCTAATTCGCCGTTCCGTTCGATCCTGTAGTGTGTGAACAAAGCAGCCGTATGTGCGGAATGGCACTGTAGAAGTTCATAAAATCCGATTTATATGTGAGCATTTTTGATAAACACATAAGTTTATGAATATTTTCCTTTTTTATTTAACTGTTTTATTGTACAGTAGACGTATGAGTTTGCAACAGGGCAGAATGCCTGAACTGTTACATTCGTTTGCATGAAAAAATATACAGAGAAATAAAAAGGAGCCAAACTATATGAAGCAAAGTCGTTCAGTCGTAAACAGCAGGAGAGAACGGATCCTGGAAACCCTGCGCCAAAATGGCAACGTAAATGTGAAAGAGCTGGCCGCACAGTTGCAGGTATCCCACCTGACGATCCGCCGGGATCTACAATATCTGGAGGATCACAAGCAGTTGGAGCGTTTCTACGGAGGCGCACGCTGCGGCGCGGCCGGCGGCGTTTGGGACGAAAAGAATAAGATCCAGCTCTGCCGGGAGAAGATTGCCCGGTATGCGGCCTCCCTGGTGGCGGACGGCGACAGCATTTTCATCAATACCAGCGCTACGGCGCTGGGCATAGTCAAATACATAACGGCAAAAAACGTGACGGTCATCACTAACAACGGGAATATCATCGGTGAAGATAATCCCTCCCAGGCCACGGTGGTGCTTCTGGGTGGCGAACTGCGCTATATGAAAGGGGCCATGGTGGGGGAATTTGCCCTGAATAACCTGGGGCGGGTGACGGCCAAGAAAAGTTTTGTGGGCTGCAGCGGCGTGAGTCCTGATACGGGAATGACCACAGAGCTGCTGAACGAAGTCAATATCAATGCCAAGATGTTCCATCGGGTGACCGGTTCCTCCTATATCCTGGCGGATCACACGAAGCTGGGGAAAAAGAGCAGTTTTGTGTCCTGTCCGGCCAGCGAGATCGCCAATATCATCACGGACAGGGAAGCGCCGAGGCATGTGGTGGAGGAATTCCGGGAGAAGGGCATCGAGGTATTCCAGGTCGATTAGACCACAGTATGGAGGGAATACGCATGGTAAGCGAAAAAATTACAGTAAAAAATAAATCCGGACTTCATCTGCGTCCGGCGGGAATCTTATCCAAGATCGCCCAGGGCTGCAAGTCGGACATTACCCTGGTCAAGGGGGATAAGCGGGTAAATCCCAAGGGCGTCCTGTACCTGATGGCTGCCGGTATCATGTGCGGCGATGAGATCACGGTGGAGTGCGACGGTGAAAACGAGGCTGAGGATCTAAAGACCATCCTGGATGCGATCGACAGCGGCCTGGGCGAATGAGAACGGGGGGATATATCCGTGAAAGCAATAAAACTGAAAACCCATGAGCTGGAAAAATGTTATGCGGTGGCTCCTCTGCGGTATCAAGGCAGCGACCATATCCTGGTCGCAGCCGAAAAACAGAACAAATGCCTGCTCTTTGATACGGACGGAAATCTGGAGGATACGGTCTGGGAGGGACCCGGCGGTACCATGTCTATGGTACAGGTGCCCGGCAGCGACGGCGTATTTCTGGCCACTCACAAATTCTATTCTCCCAATGACTCAAAGGAAGCAAAAATCGTGTTGGTCACGCCGGGAGCCGCGGGGGGCTGGGACGTGCGCACCCTGGCGGAACTGCCTTTTGTGCACCGTTTCGATATCCTGACGGCGGGCGGGAAGTATTATCTGATCGCCTGCGCACTGAAATCCGGCCATGAATACAAGGACGACTGGTCCATGCCGGGGAAGATCTGGGCGGCAGAGCTGCCGGAGGATCTGTCGGGAGTGGACGGGGAGCATCCTCTTTCTCTCACCTGTATCAAAGAGGGGCTTTTGAAAAATCATGGCTACTGCCGTGTCTGTGACGGGGACGGCGAGTGGGCCCTGGTATCCGCCGACAACGGCATTTTCCGCGTGATGCCCCCTGCTTCGGCGGGAGGACAGTGGCGTGTCGAGACGTTGACGGAGGATGCGGCCAGCGATGCGGTTTTCGTGGATTTTGACGGCGACGGGGAGCGGGAGATTTTAGCGATCACGCCCTTCCATGGCGATACCGTGAAAATTTACAAGAAGCGGGAGAATGGCTATGAGCCGGTCTATACTTATGGTTTTCCCATGGAATTTGCCCATGCGATCTGGGGCGGTACCGTGGAGGGGATACCTCTGGCCTTTATCGGCCACAGAAAAGGGAAACGGGATCTGCTGGCTCTGTACTATGACCGGGAATCCGGAACCTATGCCGGCAAGGTGCTGGATCACGATGTGGGCCCGGCCAATGTGCTCTGTTACCGGAAGGAGGGCCGGTATTATCTGGCGGCGGCTAACCGGGAAACGGATGAGATCGCATTCTATGCCATTGAAAGCGACTGATGTGTCCAAAAGGGGATGCCGGAAGGCATCCCCTTTTGGGACGTCAGGTTTTCTATCTGCCGATACCGCCATTATGCCTTGATTCTGTCGATTTCCGTGAGATTTATGCCGGAAGCCGTGGGAAGCAATGTGATATCAAAAAGTGGCGGTTGAAAGAAACTTCCCCAAAAGCTATAATGGAGAGCATGAAAATCGGAGGGAAGGGTTTATGGCAACATTGAAGGAAGTCGCCGGTTTGGCGGGCGTTTCTCTGGGAACGGTGTCCAATGTGCTGAACGGGAAGACGCAGAATGAAGAATTGATCAGCCGGGTGGAGAAGGCGATGAAGCAGCTCGCCTATCGGCCGGATGCCACGGCGAGGAGCCTGAAAAGCACGCGGACGAATGTGGTGGGCGTGATCCTGCCGGATATGGCGCAGAAGTTCAACGGGGATTTCCTGATGGAACTGGAGCGGCTTTTGCGGGAGCGGGGATACAGTCTGTCCGTCAAATTCAGCAGGAATAACCGCCTGATCGAGCGGAAATCCATAGAATCTTTTCTCGGTATGCGGGCGGACGGCATCATTCTGTATTCAGTGCTCCGGCCCAAACCGTGGCGGGAGGGGTGGGGACAGATCGAGAAGCCCCTCCTGCTGGTCAGCCGCCATGATGCGGCAGATTTTGCGGGGGACAATATCGTGCTGGATTACGGCGCGGCATTCCGGGAATTGATGGAAGCCCTGTATGGCTGCGGCGCGATACAGGTAGGGCTGGTCATGGACCGGGATCTTCTGTTTGACGCGAAACTGGGCAGCATTTTCCAGGAATATTATCCCGAAACGGGGAGACTGAAGATCGTGGACGGCAGCCAGGAGAGAGGTTTTCAGGCCATGTTTGAGCTGTGTGCCGCCTGCTCCCGTATGGATGCGGTCATCGCAGGCAGCCCGGAGATCGGCGCGGGGATCGTGAAAGCGCTGGAAATGCTGAAAATGGGCGATGTGCCGATCTACGTGATCAAAGAGAGCAGCTGGATCGAGGATACGGGCACTTATGCGGGGGAGATATCTCTTTCGCCCAAGCAGACAGCCCGGGAGGCCGTCGGCCGTCTCATGGAGGCCATAGACAAGCCCCGGCTTCATGAGGCGTCCACCCGCCATATCCCGGCTGTATTCAAGCAGACTCCCATGGTTTTGACGGGGATCCGGCCCGGGGAGATAGATCTTCGGTTTGCGGTATATGACTGCTCATCGGCCCGGAGTATGGAGATGTTGGCCATGATTTACGAGAGAGAGAGCGGGAAAAAGATCCATTTTGACATGTACTCCTATGATGAACTGGAAAAGACGCTCTATGAGCGCAGCGGGGCAAAGGACGGATATTACGACGGTTTTATGATGGATATTACCTGGCTGGAGGGGCTGGTGGAGAGCGGCGGTGTAAAAAATCTGGATCATCTGCTGTCCAGGCGTGAATACCTGGCGGGATTTATAGACGGGGCCGTCAGGGATTACGGCATGTATGTGGAATCCCTCTATGCGATACCGTTTATGTCGGGATCCCAGATCCTCTTTTACCAGAAAGATCTGTTTGAAAACCGCTCTCTGCAGATGCGGTTTAAAAGAAAATATAATGAGGAGCTTGCGCCGCCGAAGACCTGGAGCCAGTTCAATGTGGCAGCGGAATTTTTTACCCAGGAATTTACGCCGGAATCCCCGGTGAAATACGGGGTGTCGATCCCCCAGGGGGATAACGTCTACACGGCTATCGAGTTTTTGAGCCGTCTGTGGGCCTATGGCGGGCAGATATTCAATGCGATGGGAGAGGTGAGCATCAACAGCACCAACGCCCTGCAGGCTCTCAGAAATCTGCTGCAGTCCTACCGATATTCCTCCGGAAAGACCATGGCCTCCTGGAACGAGGCCGCCGACGAGTTTGCCCGGGGCAACAGCGCCATGGTGATCCTTTACAGCTCCGATGTGGGCGATATCAATAATTATACGCTGTCCAGGACGGCCGGAAATATCGGCTACGCCCTGCCCCCCGGCGGTACTCCGGTGCTGGGCGGCTGGAGCCTGGGGCTGAACCGCTATGGAGAGCATCAGGAGGAGGCGGAGAGGTTTCTTTTATGGCTCGGAGACAAACATAACGGTATTCCGCTGTCCCTGCTGGGCGGTTCCACCATGAGCCGGGAGTACTATGAGCGTCCTGATCTGGAGAATCTGGAACCCTGGAAATCCCTGGTGCTGGAGAGCAGCCGTATCAGCCGGAAACGGACCATGCCGGAGATCCTTGACGAAAGCCGTTTTAAAAATATGATCTATACGTCCATCATTCCCGGAGAGATCATGGGGGTAGTACGGGGAGAGCAGAGCGGGGAGGAGGCGCTTTTGCGGATGGAACAGAAAATTCGCGCCCTGTTGGGATAATTCGTTTCACAAAAGAGTTGAAAGGTTTCGGCGGTCATGTTATGCTTACCTCAGGGGATATTTAATTCCTGCAAATACACCCTGAAAAGTTTGGGAGAGAAAGGATGTACAATTATGCGTAAAAGTATCATATGGCTGGTAGGAGTTCGCGTGGCTGCGGCGCTCCTCTCCGTGCTGCTGTTTAGCGGTGTGACGACGGCGAATATCATACGCGTCAAGAACACACAGAATGAGAATGCGGGGATCAACGCGGTGCTGAACAGGGCCCAGGCAGCAGAAGCCGCCCATTATAAATGGTCCGGCAATCTGAGTAATGCCCTGTATGCCGGTACGGAGTTTACCGGCAGTACGGATCCTACGACCTGCGTTTTAGGTCAGTGGCTTTACGGAGAAGCAGGCACGGAGGATGCGGAAATCCTGGCCCTGCGTGAGAAGATGGAGCCTTTACATAAGCAGCTCCATGAGTCCGCCGTCCATGCGCTGGATCTTCTGTCCGCCAACGCACCGGAAGCTCAGGCCTATTACCAGGATACGATATCGGCCAATTTGACGACCCTGGTGGGGCTTTTGGATGAAGTGGTAGAGAGGGGAACAGTGCTGAACGAAGACAGCATGGCTCACATGAACGGTCTGATCCGGACCATGCATGTACTCTGTGTGATTTGTCTAATCCTGGCTCTGGCATGCCTGATCAGTCTGGTGTGGTATGTATTTACCCGTGTGGTAAAGCCCATTATTCTGATTACGAACAGCAGCCGTCCGCTGCAGGAAGGAAATCTGGAGCTGACCTTTGCTTATCATTCAAAGAACGAACTGGGAGATCTTGTCAATACCCTGGAAAAATCTATGGATTTGATCCACAGTTATGTGGAGGATCTGAATCGTATCATGAGCCAGCTGGCCCAGGGGAATTTCGACGTGGCCACATCCGCGCCCTTTATCGGGGATTTTAAATCCATCGAGACGTCTCTGGACAGCCTGACTGCAACCCTTTCCGGGACAATCTCCAATATTTACCATGCGGAGCAGAAAGTATCAGGGCATGCGGAGCAGCTTTCCAGCGGGGCCCAGCAGTTATCCCAGGGGGCCACGGAGCAGGCCA
>DPJQ01000117.1:31424-37113 GCA_003542935.1 Lachnospiraceae bacterium
CCCAGGGGGCCACGGAGCAGGCCAGCGCAGTGGAGCAGCTGTATGCCACCCTTGAAGAGCTTTCCAGAAACGCGAGCCGGAATGTGGAAGCGGCCGCCGACGCCCAGGCGAATGCGAATCTGACGGGCGAGCAGGTGTCCGTCAGCAGCCGGCAGATGGAGCAGATGGTCAAGGCCATGGAGGACATCAGCCAGGCGTCCCAGCAGATCGGCAATATCATAGCCACCATAGAAAATATCGCTTTCCAGACGAATATCCTGGCGTTGAATGCGGCAGTGGAAGCAGCCCGGGCCGGAGAGGCAGGAAAGGGATTTGCCGTAGTGTCTGACGAGGTGCGTAATCTGGCTGCCAAATCCGATACGGCGGCCAAGGCAACCAAGGAGCTGATTGAGAATTCCATCCAGGCCACAGAACGTGGCAGCCAGATCGTGGGGGAGGTTTCCCAGACACTGAAAAAGACGCTGGATCTGGTAGTGAAGTCCAACGGAACCATTGGCATGATCGCGGATGCGATACGGGGTGAGGCGAACTCCATTTCCCAGGTTACGGAGGGGATCAGTCAGATCTCCACGGTGGTCCAGTCGAATTCGGCCAGCAGTCAGGAATCGGCGGCTGTCAGTGCAGAGCTTTTTGACCAGGTACATCTGCTGGAGGAGCAGACGAAGAGATTCAAACTGAAGGGACAGTAGAATATCATTGTACGCCTCTCAGCCAGTGCGCATTCCTGCCCCATGAAAAATGCCCGCATCAGTTAAATTACTGATGCGGGCATTTTTCGCTGGACATCATTTGGCTGCTGTTTTATGATAATGGGGTGGGTATAAATCAGTTTTACAAATAATAAGGGGAAAAGTATATGAAATTATTTGTGTACGGCATACGGGAGTATGACGAGCTTCCGTATTTTAGTCAACTGGCCAGAGGATACGGGCTGACCTTTGGTTATACGACCGAGTATCCTTCCATGGAAAATGTACATCTGGCAGCGGGGTATCCGGCTATCTCCATCATCACCAATCGGATGGATGCAGCCCTTATGGATGCCTTTTACAGGGCAGGCGTCCGCCATATCGCTACCCGTTCCGTTGGTACGGATCACATAGATCTGGATCATGCCAGGGAGACTGGTATGCATGTGTCCCATGTGAATTATCCGCCGGAGACAGTGGCGGATTATGCGATTATGCTCATCCTGATGAGCCTCAGAAAGATCACTTACATTCTTGACCGGGCGCGTCTCCAGGATTTTTCCCTGCAGGGCAAGCTGGGGCGGGACTTGTGTGACTGTACGGTGGGTGTGGTCGGAACGGGACAGATCGGCAGGGCGGTGGTCTGTCATCTGGCCGGGTTTGGCTGCAGGCTTTATGCCTGTGATCCCTGTCCCGATGAGGAACTGTCGGAGATTGTCACCTATACGGATTTTGAGACACTGCTTGGAAAGTGTGACGTGATCACGCTCCATGCTCCGGCCACGAAAGAAAA
This sequence comes from Lachnospiraceae bacterium, assembly GCA_003542935.1. Taxonomy (GTDB): domain Bacteria; phylum Bacillota; class Clostridia; order Lachnospirales; family Lachnospiraceae; genus UBA11957. Next base: position 32,907 of record DPJQ01000117.1, read on the forward strand.
TTTCCATCTTTTGGATAAAGATGCTTTTTCGATGATACGGCCGGGAGCCGTGATCGTAAATACAGCCAGGGGAACACTGATCAACACAAAGGCTTTGATCGCCGCCCTGGAAGACGGTCGGGTGGGAGCTGCGGCCCTTGATGTTCTGGAGGATGAGAATGGTCTGTATTTTCTGAATCGTATGGGCGACTGTCTGGCTAATCCCCAGATGGCCCTGCTCCGCTCTTTTCCCAATGTGATCCTCTCTCCTCACACGGCGTTTTATACGGATAAAGTGGTGTGGGTTATGGCGGAGCAGACAGTACGATGTATCTGCGACTGTGTGTACGGCGTGGAGAATCCGTTGGTGTTGTTCTGAGGGGGATGTGGCAGTTAGATTTTTATGAATTATTTTATATGGACAAATTGAGACGGGCAGCAGGCAGTTTTGCATGTCGGCTGTCTGTTTTTTTGCAAAAAAAAGGGTAGAAAAAAAGGAAATGCCGATTTAGTGCGAAATAAAGGATATAGGAAATTATGTTATTTGTATGGCGTTCATCTCCAGAAGGAGGTACATATGACGATTCGGGAGCAGTTGGAGATCAGAGAGAAAGAGACTTTGAGCCCTTTTGCATTTTGTAGCGTCGATTCAGCGGGTCGGGACAGGCCGGAGCCGGACTGTGAGCTTCGTACGGCTTTTCAGAGGGACCGGGATCGTATCCTGCATTCCAAAGCCTTCCGGAGATTGAATAACAAAACGCAGGTGTTTCTGGCGGCTCAGGGGGATCATTACCGTACCAGGCTGACTCACACTCTGGAAGTTTCGCAGATTGCCCGCACGATCGCAAAAGCACTGTATCTGAATGAAGACCTGACGGAGGCCATTGCCCTGGGCCATGATCTGGGGCACACGCCTTTCGGCCATTCCGGAGAGAGGGCACTGAATAAATATTGTTCCCATGGGTTCCGGCACAATGTCCAGAGCGTGCGGGTGGTGGAACTGCTGGAGCGGGACGGCCGGGGCCTCAATCTGACGAAAGAGGTGCGGGACGGCATTCTCAACCATAAGACGGCGGGAAAGCCATCCACCCTGGAGGGGCAGGTGGTGCGTCTCAGCGACAAGATCGCCTACATCCACCATGATATGGATGATGCCATGCGGGCCGGGGTCATCAATGAGGATCATATACCGATCACTCTGCGTATAAAGTTGGGCGGTACCAATGTAGAACGACTGGATACGATGGTTCATGACGTGGTGGCGAACAGTCTGGGCAAAGACCGCGTAGAGATGTCCGGAGAGATCCATGAAGCCACGATGAGCCTGCGCAGATTGATGTTTGACAACGTGTATACCAGCTCACTGGTCAAGGCGGAAGAGAGTAAAGCGATCCGTATGCTGGGGGCGCTTTTGGATTATTACCGTGAAAATCCGCAGGAAATGTCGGAGGAGTGCCGGGAGATGATGGCCAGAGGAGAATCGGTGGAGCAGGCGGCCTGCGATTATATTTCCGGCATGACGGACCAGTATTTTATACATAAATACAAGGATATATTTGTGCTCAGGGGCTGGCAGGTGAACTGACGGAGCGGCGGAGAATACCTGTATATGGGAGTATGTGCATGAGATATTCAGATGATATCATAGAAGAAGTCAGAAACCGAAATGACATTGTGGATGTGGTGTCGGAATATGTGCGGTTGCAGCGGAAGGGGAGTTCCTATTTTGGGCTGTGTCCGTTTCACAATGAAAAATCACCGTCCTTTTCCGTAACTCCGTCCAAACAGATGTTTTACTGTTTTGGCTGCGGTGTGGGAGGGAATGTCTATACTTTTCTGATGGAATATGAGAATGCCACTTTTCCGGAGGCGGTGGAAAAGCTGGCGGCCAGGGCCGGTATTGAGCTGCCCAGGCAGGAGTATTCCAAAGAGGCCAGACAGGAAGCGGATCTGCGTTCTGCTCTGCTGGCAGTCAATAAAGAGGCGGCAAAATTCTATTACATACAGCTCAGGACAGCTAAAGGGCAGCAGGCCAGCGAGTATCTGAAAAACAGGCAGATCTCGGAGGATACCATGAAACGGTTTGGCCTCGGTTATTCGGATCGCTACGGCAGCGGCCTCTATAAATATTTGAAATCGAAGCATTATTCCGACCAGCTGTTAAAACAGTCCGGCCTGTTCAACGTGGATGAGCGGCGCGGAATGTCGGATAAATTCTGGAACAGGGTCATTTATCCGATTATGGATATCAACAGCCGGGTGATCGGTTTTGGCGGACGGGTTATGGGGGACGGGAAACCCAAATACCTGAATTCGCCGGAAACAAAGATCTTTGACAAGAGCCGTAATCTCTACGGATTGAATATCGCCCGCAGCTCCAGGAAGAAAAACCTTATCATCTGTGAGGGATATATGGATGTAATTGCCATGCACCAGGCGGGATTCACCAATGCGGTGGCTTCCCTGGGCACAGCGCTCACTTCTCAGCAGTGCAGTCTGATGAAGCGCTTCACCAATGAGGTACTGGTGATCTATGACAGTGACGGGGCCGGGGTGAAAGCTGCTTTGCGGGCCGTCCCTCTGCTGCGGGAGGCGGGACTCTCAGCAAAGGTTATCGACCTGTCCCCCCACAAGGATCCCGATGAATTCATCAAGGCCGAAGGGGCCAAAGCTTTTGAAGAACGGCTGGAACAGGGTGTCAATGGATTTCTGTACGAGATAGACAAACTGCAGCTGAATTATGACGTGGGAGATCCCCAGGGAAAGGCGGATTTTCTCCATGAAGCGGCCCGACGGCTCTGCCGTCTGGAGGATGAGATCGAGAGAAACGCCTATCTGGAAGCCATTGCGGGGCGGTACGGTATAGGGGTAGATATCCTCCGCAAGCTGGTCAACCGGCTGGCCATGCAGGGGGCGGGAATTGAGCCGAGGCCAAAACCGGTGTCGACGGGCGTCAGGCCCGCGTCGGCAAAGCCCTCCGGGGGAACGGATATGGCCCAGCGGCTGATGCTGACCTGGCTGGCTTCCTACCCTTCTATTTACGAGGGAGTGAGACAGTACATAACCCTTGAGGATTTTACCGACCCGATGTATCACCGGATGGCCGAGCTGCTGTTTGGGCAATACGACCGGGGAGAACCGGATCCCGCCGGGATACTCAGCCATTTTGAGGATCTGGAGGAGCAGAAAAAAGCGGCGGCGGTATTGCACGCCAGGCTCCGGCTGGAATCTGATGAGGAACGGCAGCAGGCTTTGAAGGATGTGATATTCCGGATGAAATCGGACAGCCTGAAAGAGCGTATGGCCAGAGGGGACCCCTCCGACCCGGAGAGTCTGATGACGCTGATGCGGGAGAAAAAGGAGTTGGAAGAGTTTCGGATGCGGACAGGTACACTGCATATTTCTATTAATTAAGGATAAAATAAAAACAATGTATGGAAGGATGGAAATCTATGGAAATCGATATGGCAAAATTTTCGGAGAAACTGAAAGGCCTTCTGGAAATGGGGAAAAAGAAAAAAAATATTCTGGAATATCAGGAAATCAACGATTATTTCCGCGATTTCCCGCTGAGTCCGGAGGATATGGAGAAGGTATTTGATTATCTGGAACAGAACGGTATCGATATCCTGCGTATGAATGCCATGGAAGAGACGGAGGCATTGCTTCTGAATGATGAGGACGTTGCTATAGAAGAGGAAGAAGAGCTGGATGTGGAGAATCTGGATTTGACTGTGCCGGAGGGTGTCAGTATCGAAGATCCGGTCCGCATGTATCTCAAGGAGATCGGTAAAGTTCCTCTTCTGACGGCGGAGGAGGAGATCCATTTGGCGAAGCAGATGGAGGCCGGGGCAGATGCCACGAAGGAGCTGGAAGATCTGGAAGATCGTCTGGCCGGCCTGGAGGATCCGGAAGAGAAGGGGCAGATAGAGGAAAAATTAAAAAGCCTTCGTATGACGGTATATGTCGGTGAGGAAGCGAAAAAAAGACTGGCCGAGGCAAATCTCCGGCTGGTGGTCAGCATCGCAAAACGATATGTGGGCAGGGGAATGCTTTTCCTGGATCTGATTCAGGAGGGCAATCTGGGCCTTATCAAGGCTGTGGAAAAGTTTGATTTCCGTAAAGGATTTAAATTTTCCACTTACGCGACCTGGTGGATCCGTCAGGCCATCACCAGAGCCATCGCAGACCAGGCCAGAACGATCCGCATCCCGGTGCATATGGTGGA
>DPJQ01000117.1:37473-50321 GCA_003542935.1 Lachnospiraceae bacterium
GAGAGAGCCTACGCCGGAGGAGATCGCCGAGGAGATGAATATGTCCGTGGAGCGGGTCCGGGAGATTTTGAAGATATCCCAGGAGCCGGTGTCTCTGGAGACACCGATCGGCGAGGAGGAAGACAGTCATCTGGGCGATTTCATCCAGGATGACAATGTGCCCGTGCCGGCGGATGCGGCGGCCTTTACGCTGCTCAAGGAGCAGCTGGTGGAGGTACTGGGAACCCTGACGGACAGGGAGCAGAAGGTACTGCGCCTGCGTTTCGGCCTGGATGACGGACGGGCCCGCACCCTGGAGGAAGTGGGCAAGGAGTTCAATGTGACCCGTGAGCGCATTCGCCAGATTGAGGCGAAAGCCCTGCGCAAGCTGCGCCATCCGAGCCGCAGCCGCAAACTGAAAGATTATCTGGACTGAGAGGCGGCCTATGCAGTTGTCTGAACGTTTACTGGCCGTGGCTTCTCTGGTGACGCCGGGGAGCCGTCTGGCGGATGTGGGGACGGATCACGGTTATGTGCCGATCTGGCTCTGGGAGCAGGGGCTTATTCCCTCGGCCATAGCCATGGATGTGAGGAAAGGCCCCCTGAGTCGGGCCAGGGAGCATATCCGCATTCATCAAGGAGAAAATGAAATAGAAACACGGCTCAGTGACGGTCTGGAGAAATTGGCTTTTGGTGAGTGTGATTCTCTGGTGATCGCCGGCATGGGCGGTATGCTCATGAGGAGGATTCTCGCTGACGGACAGGCTTTGCTGCCGGGAATCCGGGAGCTGGTGGTGCAGCCACAGTCGGATGCGGACAGGGTGCGCCGCTTTTTGCAGGAGGCCGGCTGGCGGATCGCGGACGAGAAGATGGTCTTTGAAGAGGGAAAATATTATCCGATGTTCCGGGCTGTGCAGGGGGGTATGGAGTACGACCGGGAGATCTGGTTTTTGTATGGGAAGATACTGCTGGAGCGCAGGGATCCGGTGCTCAGACGGTATCTGGAAAAGGAGGAACGTACCTGTGTACAGATCGCGGACAGGCTGCGGGGAGCGGGGACGGACGGAGCCCGCGGGAGGCTGCGTGAGATTACGGGGACGCTGGTGCTTATACGGGAAGCTCTGGAATATTTTGGATGACAGGGCGCATTTGCCGATGGATGGTAACAGTCCAGCCGTTCGGACAGAAAAAACACAACACAGAGAGGAGGAACTGGCGTGGAACAGACTATGGTTTCCGTACATATAGAGGACAAGACGGTTGAAGTACCTTACGGGACACGGCTGGGGGAGCTGGCGGAGAAGTATTATGATACGGTCCATGTGCATCCGGCTTTGCTGGCAAGGGCGAACGGAAAGCTTCGGGAGCTGCACAAGAGAATTAAGAAACCGTGTGAGGTGTCCTTTTTGTCTATCGAGGATTCGATCGGGCATAAGGTGTATAAACGGAGCATGAACCTGCTCTTTCTGCGGGCGGTTTATCACGTGTTGGGGCGGGAGAGGATCGAGAAGGTGGTGCTGCATTTTGCCATCGGGGACGGATTTTTCTACACGATACAGGGCGATGTGCACATCAACCAGGAGCTTCTGGATGCGGTTCGGGAGGAAATGCTCCGGATCGTGGAGCAGAAGCTTCCGGTGATGAAGCGCAGCGAGAATACGGCTGATGCAGTGGAGCTGTTCCATCAGTATGGGATGTATGACAAAGAAAAACTGTTTTCCTACCGCCGGGTGTCCAGGGTCAACTTGTACTGTCTGGATGGATTTGAAGATTATTTTTACGGTTTTATGGTGTGGCATACGGGTTATCTGAAGCTGTTTGAACTGGTTCCCTATGAGGACGGTGTGGTGCTGTTGATGCCGGGAGAGGGGAGTCCGGATGTGGTACAGCCCTTTAAGCCCTCGCCGAAGATTTTCTCTACTCAGAGGCAGGCCGAGGACTGGGCGGAGCGGATGGGGGCATCCACAGTGGGTGAGCTCAATGAGCAGATCAGCCAGGGCAGGGGTACGGAGCTGTATCTGGTGTCGGAGGCCCTGCAGGAGGGAAAGATCTCCCGCATAGCCGAGACTATTGCCGGGCGCAGGCAGGTCAAGTTTGTCATGATCGCGGGGCCCTCCTCCTCGGGGAAAACTACGTTTTCCCGGAGATTGTCCGTACAGCTCATTGCCCATGGACTTCACCCCCATGCGATCTCTGCGGACAATTATTTCCATAACCGCTGCGATACGCCCCGGGATGAAAACGGGGACTATGATTTCGAGTGCCTGGGTGCTGTGGACACAGAGCAGTTCAACAGCGATATGACCCGGTTGCTGAACGGGGAGGAGGTAGAGCTTCCCACCTACAATTTTCTCACCGGAGAGCGGGAGTACCGCGGACAGAGGCTAAAGATGGGTGCCGGGGACGTGTTGGTGATCGAGGGTATTCACTGCCTGAACGACGCGTTCAGCCATGCGCTGCCCAGGGAAAATAAATATAAGATTTATGTCAGCGCCCTGACCCAGCTCAATATCGACGAGCATAATCGGATTCCTACCACCGATGGCAGGCTGCTCCGCCGGATCGTGCGGGACAACCGTACCAGGGGCAACACGGCCAAAGATACCATCGCCCGATGGCCCTCCGTACGCCGGGGAGAGGAGCAGAATATATTCCCCTACCAGGAAGATGCGGACGCCATGTTTAACTCGGCCCTTCTTTACGAGTTGGCCGTGCTGAAGATCCACGCCCAGCCGCTGCTGTTCCAGATCACGAAGGATGATCCCGAATACGACGAGGCGGTGCGGCTGCTGAAATTCCTTGACTATTTCCTGACCATGCCCGGGGAACCGGTGGCAAAGAACTCTATTTTGCGGGAGTTTATCGGCGGAAGCTGTTTTGATGTGTGACAGAGCCTCTTCGTCCGCTACGACAGATCCGTTGCCTTGAAATATGTTTTCTTTTTTATCTTTCACTTGGCAAATTAGAGAAAGACACCTTTAGATTTGTTAAGACTTCGTTCAGGATTGATTAAGTTTTTTACGTGATAATGGGTAAAGTAAATGCCTGCGGGCATCTGCTTTGCCCATTATTTTTGTGAAAGATCAGGGGAAATGAAATGGCTTATCATACATCACTGTATTTGTTTATGTTTTTGCCCGCCGCCCTGCTGGCTTATCAGCTCACGCCAAAAAAGCTGCGGTGGATCACTCTGGTTCTGGCCGGTTATGCGTTTTTCTGGACAGTCAGCGGCGTGCTGGTGCTCTGTCTGGCCGGAACGACCGTGTTTGCCTATGCTGTGGGCCTGCGGATGGGAAAGCTGAAGCAGGAAAGTAAGGAAAGGCGGGCCGCGGTGTCCGGGAAGGAGCAGACAGCGGTCAAAAAACAGTATAGAAAAAGAGAAAAACGGGTGTTGCTTGCCGGCATAGCCGTATTGCTGTCTGTGCTGGGCTATCTGAAATACTATAATTTTTTTGCGGCCAATCTGAATTTCCTGCTGGAACGGGCGGGAGGCGTCCCGTTACTGCGGCCGCAGAATCTCTTACTGCCCGTCGGCATTTCTTTTTACACGCTGCAGGCCATCGGTTATATGGCGGATGTGTACTGGGGAAAGATACCGGCCCGGGGCCATCCGGGGAAGCTGGCATTGTTTCTGGGATTTTTCCCCCAGATCATGGAGGGTCCCATCGCCATGTATGACCAGACGGCGGAACAGCTCTGGCAGGGGGATTCCCTGCGGGGAGAAAATCTCTCCCGGGGCTGTGTGCGGATCCTGTGGGGACTGTTTAAAAAAATGGTCGTTGCGGACAGGCTGTATGTATTTGTCAAGGCCGTGTTTGATCAGTATACGAGTTACAGCGGAGTGGTTGTGGCTGCGGCGGCAGTGGCCTACACAGTTCAGCTCTACATGGAATTTTCCGGATGCATGGACATTATCACAGGCAGCGGAAGGATGTTTGGCGTGGCCCTGCCGGAGAATTTCCGCCAACCTTTTGCGGCCCGCAATGCGGCAGAATTCTGGCGCAGGTGGCATATCACTCTGGGGGTATGGTTTAAAACCTACATATTTTATCCGGTGTCTGTCTCATCCGTTGTCAAGAAATGGAATCGGTTCGGGAAGAAGCATCTGGGCGGCTATCTGACGAAGGTCGGAGTCTCGGCTATGGCTCTTTTTCCGGTGTGGCTTTGCAACGGCTTGTGGCACGGCCCAAAATGGCACTATGTTTTCTACGGGATGTACTATTTTGTGATTCTTTTCGGGGGCGTAATGCTGGAGCCGGTGCGGGACGCAGTCATAAAAGCCTGCCATGTGGATCCGGAAAGCTTTTACTGGCGGGCGTTGCAGACTGCAAAGACCTGGAGTATCATTTTTATTGGCGAACTGTTTTTCCGGGCCAACGGTCTGAGGGCGGGATTTTCCATGTTTTGGAGCATTTTCCGGGGTTTTGAACTGAGGAGCCTTTGGGACGGCACATTTCTGGATTTCGGCCTGGATCCGGCCGACTGGCTGGTCATCGCGGCGGGTTGTATCCTTGTGGCGGTGGTGGGAATGATTAGAGAAAGGGGACTGCTGGGCGAAGCCGGTATGCAGAGGCTGTGGCTTCCTGTGAGGTGGGGGCTGTATTACGGCCTGATCTTTGCAGTGATGATCCTGGGTGCTTACGGTACAGGCTATCAGCAGGTGGATATGATCTATGCGGGATTTTAAGGTTTTATTCAGGAAGCTGGGAAGAGGATTTGTATTTTGCCTGATTTTATATATGATTTTTGTCCAGGTGACAGAACAGATCATATCGGCATCCATCAAAGATGAAGGGATGGGGCAGGAACGCAACAAAAGCATTGTGCGTATTCAGAAAGAACCGGAAAATACGGTGGATGTGCTGGTTCTGGGGGACAGTCTGAGCTATACATCTATTTCACCCCTGCAGCTTTGGAGAGAGTATGGATTTACCTCTTACGTGTGCGGACAGCCGGGCCAGAGGATCCAGGAGACTTATTATATGTTGAAAACCGCTCTGAAAACACAAAAGCCCCGTGTGGTCGTGCTGGAGACAAACACCATGTTCCGGACGCAGGGCGGTCTGGCCGGTATAGAAAAGTCCGTGGAGGAGTGGGGGAACTATTACTTCCAGGCTATTCGCTATCATAATATCTGGAAATCGCTGTTCCTGAAAACGCATACAGGAGAAAAGAGTTATAAAGGCTTTGGTTTCCGGTGTTCCGTATGTCCTTATAAGGGCGGAGATTATATGAAAGAGACCGGAAAAAGCGAGAAGGTATCGGAACTGGTGCGGGACTATATGGATAAAATCCTGGAACTGTGCGGCGGACGGGGGGCGAAGCTTTTTTTGTACAGTGCGCCGTCGCCGTTGAATTACAATTATCGGATACATAACGGTCTGGAGCAGTATGCAAATGGGAAGGGCCTGGATTATCTGGATCTGAACCTGAAACTGGATACGATGGAGATTGACTGGAAGACGGACAGCCTGGACAAAGGAGATCATCTGAATCTGTCCGGGGCCCGGAAAGCAACAGCGTATATAGGGGAATATCTGAAAGCCGGCTATGATCTTCCCGACCGCAGGGAAGATGCCGTGTATGCGGATTGGGCGGCAGAGTCGCAAGCATACAGGGATAAGGAAGAAGAAAAATTAGAGGAGATGCGGAGAGAGCAGGAAAGCGGGGTATAGAAAATGCGAAAGGAACAGGTGCTGATCGTAGAGGATGATGCAGATATCCGGGAAGGTGTGCGCATCCTTCTGGAAGGCGAGAATTACGATGTGAAGGAAGCGGAAAACGGGAAGACGGGGCTGGCGATGCTGGACGGTACGACGGACCTGGTGATCCTGGATGTGATGATGCCGGGTATGTCCGGTTATCGTACCTGCGAAGAGATCCGCAAGGTCTCCAATGTCCCGGTGCTTTTCCTGACGGCTAAAGCTCAGGAATCCGACAAGCTGGTGGGCCTCATGGCCGGTGGGGACGATTATCTTTCCAAACCTTTTTCCTATGTGGAGCTGCTGGGCAGGGTGAAGGCCCTGCTGCGCAGATACAATGTCTATATGGGAAGAAACGAGGCGGAGGAACAGGATGAGCCCTATCTGGAAATCGGGAGCGTCCGGATCCATCAGTCCTTCAACGAAGTCTTTGTGGACGGCGAGGAAAAGGAAATGTCCAACATTGAGTATCGGATGCTTCTTCTGATGATGCAGCACAGGGGGAAGATTTTCTCCGCTCAGAATCTGTATGAGAGCGTATGGGAGGAGCCCTATTTTTATTCCTGTAACAGTACGGTGATGGTGCATGTGCGGAAGCTTAGGGTGAAACTGGAGAAAGATCCCAAAAATCCGGAATATATAAAGACCGTGTGGGGAAAGGGGTATAAATTTGACGCAGGAGACAAGTAAGAGGAAGTCTCTGTATGTACAGCTTCTGCGGCTTTTGATCTGCGCGACGGTGGCGGCTGTTTTTCTGTTTTTCCTGCTAAACCAGGTGTGCGGCTATATCCTGGATCAGTATTACCATACCCCGGGCTATGAACAGTGGAAAAATGCGCACTATGTCCAAAAGCTCCAGCAATATATCGACGAGTACGGGCTGACCTCCCGGGACGCCGATGAGCTGGATGATTGGGTGATGGAGCAGAGGATCATTAATTTGCGTATATATAAAGATGATATGCAGGTATTTGATTCGGATTATCCGGATGAGGAGCTGTGGGAGGAAGATATTTCCGTCAACGAATATGATTGGGAGGTCTACTATTCCGTCACCTTCGTGGACGGTCCGGCCACAGTGAGCATTATGGGATTGTACGCATACCAGTTTGACACCTATGCGCTGCTGGCAGAGCTGGTGATCTCCTTTGGATTTTTCCTGCTTTTTGTGCTCCTGGGAATCCGTACCAAGATCGAATATATATTGAAGCTGAGTGATGAGATCGAGATTCTGGAGGGCGGAAGCCTGGACTACCGGATCACAGTCAGGGGAGAGGACGAGCTCTCTGCTCTGGCAGAGGGTCTGGACAGTATGCGGCGTTCCTTTAAACATCTGATCGGGCAGGAAGCGGAGATCATGCGGGAAAACCAGCGGATCGTCACGGAGATGTCCCACGATCTGCGCACGCCGGTCACGACCATCTTGCTCTATACGGAGATTCTGAAAAAGAAAAAATACAGGGGCGAGGATCAGCTGGAGGAATACATCGACAAGATAGACAGAAAGGCCCATCGGATGAAACAGCTGGCAGATCACCTGTTTGAGTATTCCCTGGTGACGGGGCAGACGGAGACGGTATTGGAAAGTCCGGAATCTTTTGAAACACTGTTTTACGATCTGCTTTCTGAGACCGACAATTTCCTCCAGCAAAAGGGATTTCAGACGGAGTTTAAAGTGGAGTGGCGGGATAAGGAGCTCCGGGTCAATCTGGACTATCTGACCCGGATCATGGATAATATCATGTCCAACATCATTAAATACGGAGATCCGGAAAATCCGGTGGTCATCCGTTCCGTTTATGTGGAGGATATGGCCGGGTTTTCCTTGAGCAATGCCGTAAAGCAGGGGGAGGAAAAGGTGGAGAGCACCTGCGTAGGTATTCAGAGCATAAAAAATATGATGAATAAAATGGGCGGCATGTGCCTGACCAGACGGGAGGGAAGGCAATTTGTCATTGAAATACTGTTCACGGTTCATCCCGCCGGAAGCTGCCCGCGGTAAGGGCCGGATTCCGGTATTGCTTCTGAATAAAAAAATCCTTGCATCCCGCCGGATTCTAGTGTATAATCAGACACGTTGTAGAAAAAGATGGTCCTCTGGTACGTGTGTATTAAGAACATCCAAAAGTATAAAGGAGACAGGAAATATGAACGACATTATCAGAAATATCGAAGCAGGCCAGATGAAAGCGGAAGTTCCCACTTTCCATGTGGGTGATACGGTGCGGGTGCATGGCCGTATCAAAGAGGGAAACCGTGAGAGGATCCAGGTATTTGAGGGTATCGTGATCAAGAGACAGGGCGGCAGCAACAGGGAGACCTTTACTGTCCGTAAGACTTCCAGCGGTATCGGCGTGGAGAAGACATGGCCGCTGCATTCCCCCAATGTGGTGAACATTGAGGTGGTAAGACGCGGTAAAGTGAGACGCGCGAAGCTCTATTATCTAAGAGACCGCGTAGGTAAGGCTGCGAAGGTAAAAGAGCTGGTAAAATAAAGCAGACGGAGCTTTGCATATAGCAGTAACATCGGGGGCAGGTACAGGGTATCTGTCCCCTGTTTTCTATAATGCCTTATAGTGCTCAGCGGGAGGAACAGATCATGGGAATTAAATTTCGCTATGTGCGGGATTACTTTGCAAAGAGCAAACTGTATGCCATATTTATGTGGATATTTGAGCTGACGGTGGTGATAGGCCTCGGCATTCTTGTGGCTGTGTTTTTCTGTCAGAATATCGAGATGACGGAAGGGTCCATGGAGCCCACGATCAGTGCCAGTGACGTGCTGCTGGTCAATAATATGGCCTACAAATTTACCACGCCGAAGCGGGATGATGTGATCGTTTTCCGCTCCAATAATTCCGCCAATGCCAGCGTGTATATTAAGCGGGTGATCGGCCTGCCCGGCGAGAAGATTCAGATCCGGGACGGGCAGATCCTGATCGATGGCGTGACCTATATGGAGCAGAAGGATCTGCCCTCCATCGCTTATGCGGGGCTGGCAGAGAAAGAGATTACTCTGGCATCCAATGAATATTTTGTGCTGGGGGACAACAGGAACAACAGTGCGGACAGCCGTTATTCTGACATAGGTAACGTGAAAAGAGGACAGATCGTCGGAAAAGCCTGGTTCCGGCTGACGCCCTATGCTAAAATGGGATTTATCAAATAGCGGAGGTGGGTATGAACATACAATGGTATCCCGGCCATATGACAAAGGCCCGGCGTATGATGCAGGAGGATATCCGGCTGGTGGATCTGATCATCGAACTGGTGGACGCCCGTATTCCTCTGTCCAGCCGCAATCCGGATATCGATGAGCTGGGCAGAAATAAAGCCCGGATGATCCTGTTAAACAAGGCAGATCTGGCCGACGAGCGATTTAATAAACAGTGGATGGACTACTTTATTGGTCAGGGCTGCAGCGTGGTAAAGATCAATTCCCGGTCGGGGGAGGGGGTTAAATCAATCAACACCGTCGTCCAGGAAGCGTGCAGGGAAAAAATCGAGCGTGATCGGCGCAAGGGGATTAAAAACCGTCCGATCCGCGCCATGGTGGCCGGTATTCCTAATGTGGGGAAGTCCACATTTATCAATTCCTATGCGGGAAAAAGCTGTACCAGGACAGGGAACCGCCCGGGGGTGACCAAAGGAAAACAGTGGATCCGCATGAACCGGAATATTGAGCTTCTGGATACACCGGGGATCCTGTGGCCAAAGTTTGAGGATCCGGCTGTGGGGATCAAGCTGGCGATGATCGGCTCCATCAATGAGGAGATCCTGAATGTGGAGGAATTATCCCTGCTGGCCATAGATTTTCTGCGGCATTACTATCCTGGTATTTTGGGGGAGAAGTTCGAGGTGGACGAGTCATTGGAAAAGCCGGTGGATATTCTGACCGGGATCGCCGACAGGCGGAAATGTATTGTCAAGGGCGGCGGCCCCGATTATGCCAGGGCGGCGGCTTTGGTGATGGAGGGATTCCGCAACGGAAAATTGGGACGGTTTACTTTGGAAAATCCGGAAGGAACCATCCGGATCGGATAAGGAGTACAGATGAAGACCATACAGGCTATCAAAGAGGAATTGTCTGCGGCGGCGGGCCGGGAGCGAGAGGAACTGCTCGTCCTGTACGGGCAGGACAGCCGGGCGGGGGTGCAGAAGGCGATACAGAAGATCCGCCGTGAACAGGAAAAGCTGGAGGAGGAACGCCGCCGCACGGAGAGCATGAAAGTCTATGAACGGCAGTATGCCGACAGAGGCCTGATCTGCGGTATCGACGAGGTGGGCCGTGGGCCGCTGGCCGGGCCGGTGGTGGCCGGGGCGGTGATCCTGCCTGTAGATGAGGAAATTTTGTATCTCAACGACTCCAAACAGCTGTCGGCGAAAAAAAGGGAAGAACTCTATGACGTGATTATGGAAAAAGCCGTGGCCGTGGGCCTGGGCTGTGTCAGCCCTCAGCGGATCGACAAGATCAATATCCTTCAGGCCACCTATGAGGCCATGCGGCAGGCCATCGGGCAGTTGGCCCCGCCTCCCGCAGTGCTTTTGAATGATGCGGTGACGATTCCCGATGTGGATATTCCACAGGTTCCTATCATTAAAGGGGATGCCAGGAGCGTTTCCATTGCCGCTGCCAGCATTGTGGCGAAGGTCACGAGGGACCGCATGATGGTGAAATACGATGAAACCATGCCGGAGTACGGTTTTGCTTCCAATAAAGGATACGGTTCGGCCGCCCACATTGCGGCGCTGAGACAATACGGCCCCTCACCGATCCACAGGAAAAGTTTTATAGGAAATTTTATTGATATATAATGGTTCAGACGGAGAGTTTATGAGTACACATTCTTTGGGAGACGGCTATGAGCAGGTGGCCGCGGAATTCCTGAAGAGGGAGGGTTACAAGATTCTGGAGCGGAATTTCCGCTGCAGGCAGGGAGAGATCGACCTGATCGCCAGAGAAGGGGTATATCTGGTGTTTGTGGAGGTAAAATACAGGAGAGACGGGGGCAGCGGCGCCCCGGAAGAGGCGGTGGACCGACGCAAGCAGCGGCGGATCTGCCGCACGGCCGCCTGTTATATGGTGAAGCATCAGGTGTACGACACCTGCCCTTGCCGTTTTGACGTGGTGGCGGTGGAAGGACGGCAGATCCGGTTGTACAGGGATGCGTTTTCTTATTGCCTGTGACGGTTCCGTCGGATCGTTACAATAAACCATCATGCGCCTCATTGGCGCGCCATACGAAAGGAGAAGATATGGAGAAATTTTTCAAACTGAAGGAGAACGGTACGGATGTCAGGACAGAGATCCTCGCCGGTATCACCACCTTTATGACCATGGCCTATATTCTGGCGGTTAATCCCAGCATCATGGCAGCGGCCGGGATGGATCAGGGGGCGGTGTTTACCGCGACCGCGCTGGCATCCCTGATCGGTACGCTGCTCATGGCACTTCTGGCCAATTATCCATTTGCCCTTGCGCCGGGTATGGGGTTGAACGCGTATTTTGCCTATACGGTGGTTCTGGGTTATGGATACAGCTGGCAGACGGCCCTGACAGCGGTATTTGCGGAGGGAATCATTTTTATTGTCCTCTCCCTGACAAATGTGCGGGAGGCGATCTTCAATGCTATTCCCCAAAACCTGAAATCTGCCGTCAGCGTGGGTATCGGACTGTTTATTGCCTTTATCGGCCTGCAGAATGCGAAGATTGTCATCGGCGGCTCTACACTGCTGCAGATTTTTTCCGTGGATGCCTATAATGAGGTGAACGGTGTAAATGCCTCCTTCCAGGACGTGGGAATTACCGTGCTGCTGGCGATCATAGGTATTATCGTGACCGGGATCATGGTGATCCGGAATATCAAGGGAAATATTCTCTGGGGAATTTTAATTACATGGCTCCTGGGTATCATCTGCCAGTGCGTTGGCCTGTATGTGCCGAATCCGGAGATCGGATTTTACAGCCTGTTCCCGGACTTCAGTTCCGGGCTCGCGATCCCGAGCCTGATGCCGATCTTCGGAAAACTGGATTTCTCAGGGATATTTTCCATGAATTTTATCGTGGTAATATTTGCATTTCTGTTCGTGGACATGTTCGATACCATCGGTACGTTGATCGGTGTGTCGTCAAAGGCCGGTCTGCTGGATGAAGACGGAAAGCTTCCGAGGATCAAGGGCGCTTTGATGGCCGACGCGGTTGCCACTACGGCAGGCGCCGTGATGGGCGCATCCACAACCACGACCTTTGTGGAGAGCGCTTCCGGCGTGGCCGAGGGAGGCCGTACAGGTCTGGCGTCGGTAGCGACGGCCGTACTTTTCGGCCTGTCCCTGTTTTTGTCCCCCATCTTTCTTGCCATTCCGTCCTTTGCCACGGCCCCGGCGCTGGTGATGGTGGGGTATTATATGCTGACAAGCATCGTGAAGATTGATTTTGATGATCTGTCCGAGGCGATCCCCTGTTATATCTGTATCATTGCGATGCCGTTTTTCTACAGTATCTCCGAGGGTATTTCCATGGGCGTGATTTCCTATGTGGCTTTAAATCTGATCACCGGAAAAGTAAAAGAAAAGAAGCTCAGCGTATTGATGTATGTTTTGGCGGTATTGTTCATTCTTAAATATGTATTTTTGTAAACCGGCAGTGATGGTTTGAACGGTGTGGGTTGACGGAGGAGAAAAAGATCATGAAAATTCATTGGAAAAATGAAGCCGGGCCGAAGCTTCGGATTCGGCGAAAGGGAGAGGTATGCTGGCTCACTTATCCTCAGCTTGATGCATGCGGGCTGGTGCGCCACGGCTTTACCACCCGGCTGGGCGGTGTCAGCGAAGGTATGTGGTCTTCCATGAATCTGAGTTTTACCAGAGGGGACAAGGTGGAGCATGTGCAGGAAAACTACCGCCGTATTGCCGATGCCATCGGTTTTCCCGTGGAGAAGATCGTCTGCTCCGACCAGACCCACACCACAAATGTGGAGGTTGCCATCGCCGCACGCTGCGGTGAGGGCGTGCTGCGCCCCAGAAGCCGGAGGGACGTGGACGGCATGGTGACGGATGTGCCGGGGGTGGTGCTGGCTACGTTTTACGCGGACTGTGTGCCTCTGTATTTCGTAGATCCGGTGCGCCGCGCCATCGGTCTTTCCCATTCCGGCTGGCGCGGTACGGTGG
>DPJQ01000161.1:0-4466 GCA_003542935.1 Lachnospiraceae bacterium
TTACGAATCTCCTGCTGAATACCAGCCTTCGCACAGCTTCGTTTGAATCTGCGTAAAGCGCTGTCCAGAGTCTCGTTTTCTTTTACGATAACGTTTGACATAAACTCACACCTAACCTCCCTCCAGCTGTAAATTGTGCATAATACAACTGTTTGGGTATATTATTTAACTGCACTAGATAAATTATACCAGATTTTCATGGCACGTCAACCATTATTTTCAAAAATCTTCTTTTTTCTTTTTTATTTCCGTTTCAGCGATTTTTGTCATATATAATCCGGAGCCCCTTTAACAAAAGATCATCATCGATAATGATCTCCCTCCTGCAGTGAGGCATGATCACCTTTGCCAGACCGCCTGTGGCCACCAGCGTGGCAGGCTGCCCCAGTTCCTCCTCCATCCTGTCGACCATACCGTCTATACAAGCGGCATTCCCGTGTATCACACCGCTTCTCATGCAATCCACCGTATTTTTCCCGATGGTGTGCCTGGGCGCCTCCAGGCTGATGCCGTAAAGCTGGGCCGCGCGTTCAGTCAGTGCATTCAAGGATACATGGATACCCGGCATAATTACCCCGCCGATATAATTCTTTTTCGCATCCACCACACTCATGGTGGTGGCCGTTCCCATGTCAATGATGATCAGAGGCAGCGAATACTCCTCGATGGCGGCCACGGCATCCACGATCTGGTCGCTTCCCACAGAAGCAGGGTTGTCCATTTTGATATTCAGACCATTCTTTACCCCCGGCCCCACCAGCAGCACATTCCTTTTCAAAATCTTTTCTGCAGCTTCCTTGATAATATAAGTGATCTGTGGCACCACGGAGGCAATGATCCCACCCTCAAGCTGGCCGGGCAGAATATGATTCAGCTCCAGCAGTATCTTCAGATCAATGGCGTATTCCATCTCCGTCTTTGTAGTATCCGTGGACAACCGTTCGATAAAAAATATCTCTTTATTGCGATGAACTACGCCCACCACAATATTTGTATTTCCAACATCGATCGCCAGTATCATCTCTGCCTCCTCTTTAAGACTTCATCAAGAATAACCCCTGCCGCCTGATCCTTGCTCATCAATTCCAGGGAAAGTTCTTCCTCCGGCGTAATAATAGTGATCACATTCGTATCTCCGGCGAAACCGGCCCCGGCCACTTTCACATTGTTGGCTACGATCATATCCAGATGCTTTTCCCGTAATTTCCTGCGGGAATTTTCCAACATATCCCGGGTCTCCATAGAAAAACCGCATAAAAACTGTCCCGGGTCTTTGTGATCTCCCAGATAGCGCAGGATATCGTCGGTGCGCTCCAGTTCTATGCTCATTTGCCCGTCGGATTTTTTCACCTTATCTTTCGCCACATAGACAGGCCGGTAGTCCGCTACGGCGGCGGCCTTGACAATGATATTTTGTCCGGCTGCCCGGCCCGTCACCGCCTCATACATATCCCGGGCCGTTGTGACCGGCACGAATTTCACAAAGGGCACCGGAACAATAGCGCAGGGACCGCTGACCAGCGTCACTTCGGCCCCCCGGAGCATGGCATTGCGGGCAATGGCATAGCCCATTTTGCCCGAGGAGTGATTGGTGATAAAGCGCACCGGATCGATACTCTCCCTGGTGGGCCCCGCGGTGACCAGAACACGGAGCCCCTCCATATCCTTTTCCAGAGCAATCCCGCGCAGTACCCAGTCAAGCAGCGTTTCCGGTTCCGGCATCTTCCCGGATCCGATATCCCCACAGGCCAGGCGGCCGGCGGCCGGCTCAATGACCTGCCATCCGTGACGCTCCAATCTGTCCAGATTTTCCTGCACAATGGAATTTTCATACATGCGGGTGTTCATGGCCGGGCTCACCAGACGCGGGCAGGTACAGGCCAGCATAGTGGTTGTCAGCATATCATCGGCGATTCCACAGGCCAGACGGCCGATGCAGTCGGCGCTGGCCGGAGCGATGACTGCCAGATCCGCCCTCTTTGCCAGGGACACATGCCCCACCTGAAATTCAAAATTCCGGTCAAAAGTATCCATGATACATTTATTTCCGGTAAGAGTTTCAAAAGTCACCGGATGGATAAAATTACAGGCCTTCGGTGTCATCAGTACATGGACATCCGCATGCTGTTTGACCAGCAGACTGGCGAAAGCCGCCGCCTTATAGGCGGCTATACTGGCCGTCACCCCCAAAATAACAGTTTTTCCTTTCAGCATATCCTACTCTTCCTGTACCCCTGCTCCCGGCTCACCCACCAGCACGACGACGGCACGGGGGGGCACTTTCAATCTACTTACAAATGTAAAGTCTGTCACATCCCGTATATCCTTGCCGTCCTCATACTCCACACCGGTATTCACACAGATCCTCCAATGCATACCTTCCGGCAGACTGGGAAGCTGCATATCCAGAGGCTCCCAGTATGCGTTCATACAGTAAAACACAATATCATCCCGGGTGTCCGCCTCGTCCCGCCCCGCATACATGATACCGATGAGCCTCGTCCCATAGTCCGAGCCGCCGTTCCAGGGATAGCCGTTATGGATACTGATATCAGGGAGGCCGCAGGCCAGGCTTTTAGTGGGTTTTCGCAAAATTGCGTATTTCTTCCGGAAAGCGATCATATAACGGAAGAAATCGTGGATCTCTTTATACTCATCCAGCCGATTCCAGTCCAGCCAGGAGATCCGGTTATCCTGGCAGTATGCGTTATTGTTCCCGTACTGGGTGTTGCAGAATTCATCGCCGGCATAGAACATGGCGGGCCCACGACTGCACATCAGCGTGGCAAAGGCATTTTTCACCATACGTCTGCGCAGACTCTCCACCTTCGGGTCATCCGTCGGGCCCTCCACGCCACAGTTCCAGCTGTTACCGTTATTATCCCCATCGGTATTGTTCCACCCGTTTTTTTCGTTATGCTTCATATTATAGGAATACATATCGTAAAGAGTAAAACCGTCATGGCAGTTCAGGAAATTAATAGACGCACCCTTCCCTCTCTGCATAGGATCATACATATCCCTGGAACCGGTAATCCGCGTGATGGCCGTACCGGCCAGCCCCTCGTCTCCTTTCAGGAAACGACGCAGGTCATCACGGTATCTGCCGTTCCACTCCGCCCAGCGCCGGAAAGCCGGGAAATTCCCCACCTGATACAGGCCGCCCGCATCCCAGGCCTCCGCAATCAGCTTCACTTTTCCCAGAATCGCATCGCACGCGATCTCATGGACGATCGGGGGCTCCGCCATGGGCACGCCGTTCTGATCCCTGGTCAGGATGGAAGCCAGGTCAAAACGAAAACCGCCCACCCGGTATTCCGTCACCCAGTAGCGCAAGCAATCGATAATAAAACGGCGTGTCACCGGATGATTACAGTTCATCACGTTCCCACAGCCGCTGAAATTGTAATAATGGCCGTCGGGCGTCAAGATATAATAAATCTTATTGTCAATACCCTTGAACGAGAAACAGGGGCCGTCCTCATTTCCTTCCGCCGTATGGTTGAACACCACATCCAGGATCACCTCGATACCGTTTTCTTTCAGATCGTAGATCAGCTGTTTCAGTTCATCCCCCTCATGATTATGCTCCACCACCGAGGAATAACTGGTATTAGGCGCGAAAAAGCAGACTGTATTATAGCCCCAGTAATTGTAGAGCTGTTCTCCGTCCACCATTCTGGCGCTCTCCATCTCGTCAAACTCGAAGATCGGCATCAGTTCCACCGCATTGATGCCCAGGTCTTTCAGATACGGTATCTTCTCACGCAGCCCCTCAAAGGTTCCCTTTGCACTCACGCCTGATGACTCGTCCTTGGTGAATCCCCGCACGTGGAGCTCATAGATAACCATATCCTCCATGGGGATATCCAGCTCACGGGTGAGGCCCCAGTCAAAATTGTTCTCCACGACACGGGCATGATAGACAAAATCTTTTCCCTCCTCGGGACTTTCCCCCCAATTTCTCTGGCCCGTCACTGCCTTGGCATAAGGATCCAACAGAACATTTTTCCGGTCAAAAAGCAAGCCCTTTGCTTTATCATAAGGGCCATCCATCTCAAAGGCATATTCAAATTCATCGATCTTCAGGCCGAACACCAGCATCGAATAAGTATTTCCGATACGGTAAGTTTCGGGAAACTTTAATTTTGCATAGGGTTCTTTTTCCTGAGGATGGAAAAGCAGAAGCGTGCAGCTCGTCGCTCCCATAGAATGTATCGTAAAACTGACCCCGTTAAATGTGGCCACTGCGCCGTCACGGCTGTAAAACCCCGGGCGGACCTTATATCCTTCAATGGTCTCCAAAGGCTGTAGCCGGACGCCGCGTTGCGGTCTATGGTTGATCAAACTCATAGTCTGTCCCTCCTGAATCCGGATTTCCTTCATTCATAGAATCTGTTTTATACCCACAGGCACAAAAATCCGCCAGATTCATTGGCTCCCGCGGGCATATACGGGCGATAACG
>DPJQ01000161.1:4733-4861 GCA_003542935.1 Lachnospiraceae bacterium
GGCGATAACGCCGGCAAATCATGGCATTTGCAAGTATAGTATACCATAGAATAGAGATCGTGGCTATGTTTGATTTCATTATTTCAATGAAAGTCTGCCGCCGTAGGCGGCATGCATTCAGGGATGCC
>DPJQ01000172.1:0-4894 GCA_003542935.1 Lachnospiraceae bacterium
TCATGTTCTCACGGAATGCGCAGCCAGTGCGCATTCCGGACCCATGAAAAGTAACGATATTTCGCAAGAACCTATATACAAAATCATAAAAAAGATTGACAAATATTGCCAAAATCTGTAAAATTTTAAGTATATTTAGAGGTTCTTGTAAAGTAGACCGGGCAGAGAAGAAAACCGTTTCGACACGTTTTTTTAAATATTCCGCACACACCAGGGAGGTACTTATGGACAGATTCATGAAATTATCAGACCGCCGTTTTGCCGTTGTAAAATATGTTCAGGTGGTGAGTCATCGATGATCTGGATCATTAATATCAGTTTCTTCCTGATCCTCACCTGCCTGACCGGAAGTATCAGCATGGCCGTCTGGCTGGCCGCCGCTTCCATATTGCAAAAACGGGGCAGCGCCCGCATGATCTACCGTTTGCTGAAATTAGTCATGTGGGGCTATACGATGCCGCTGGTGTATCTGATGTTTTTTGGCTGGAACCGGCTTATGACCAGCGAGGGCTGGGTATTGGTCACGACTCCCACGGTAAAACTGGTATTGCGAATATGTTTTATTCTGTGGATCATCGGTGTAACCGTTTATGTAGCGTTCCAGATACCCTTGATATATGGATTCAGATGTGTCCGCAAAAGTCACCTCTATGCCAGAGTGGATATGACGGCGGTCATGGATCGTCTGAAACAGGAAATGGGCATCCGGAAAAACATCGTGCTTTATCAAGGCTATGCTGTCATATCCCCGTTTATCTGTGGTTTTCGGCGCACGGAAATTTATTTTCCGCCGACTAATTTAAAAGAAAGGGAACTGGAAATTGTCCTGCGCCATGAGCTGACCCACCATAAGCAAAAGGATACTTTTTGGAAACCGGCCTTTGCCATCGTAAACGGTATTTTCTGGTTCAATCCACTGGTATGGTATGTCTCGCGCAAAATGCAAAGATGGGCGGAAGCCAGCTGTGATGAGGCCTGTTGCCAGAACGATCTCACAGCCAGAGAATATTTCGGCACTATCATGGACCTGGTCACAACGGAAACGTGGCGTCCCGGAGCTTATTCTCCTCTATGGGCAGAGGGGGACGATGAACTGAGATGGCGAGTTGACTGTATAGACCGGAGCCCGAGGGATACAAGCAGTAAATCATGGATAGCCATAACCGCCGCTGCCATAATGCTGGTGGGAAGCTGTGTGTCGGTGTTTGCAACGACTCTGGGCGCCAGCGGGCTGTATAATGAACTGTATAGGCGAACACAAGAAAATGAAGACGAAATACTATTGACTGATGAATTGACAGAATATACTGGTATAGCCGATGAATTGTTTGACGGGTTGATTTTAGAAGAAATACTGGAAGCAAAAAGCAACGGTATAAACATAACAATCGACCATAGGATAGTAAAATACACAAGACCTTTCGGCAGAAAAAACGGCAATGTGATAAACATTGCTGGTGTTGTAGAGCCAGAAAACAGTACGATTCAAGTAGGCATTATTGATTCGGAAAACCATTTACGATATATAAATGTTAAAAATGCTTTCTCCCATACGTTTAAAATATCCCTGTCAGAAACCTATAAGCTCTACATAGCAAACACCAACGGCGCTACCGTAACCGTGACAGGCGGCTTTAATTGATTTGCAGTAAACGTAGGTTTGGTTCTTGTATCGCATTATTGGATATGCTATAGTAAAAATGTGAAAAGGAAAGACTACAAAATAAATTCCCCTTCATATAATTAGTATTTTGCTTTGTAGTATCAACCGTCAGCTATTTTTAGTAGTTGGCGGCTATTTCTTTCCATTATTGATCGGCCAAGACAAACTGATGCCAAACAAAGTTTTCATTATATTTACCAAGTACAATTTGACTCAAGCAAGCATAGAGCAAGAAAGGAAACGATACCATGACATCTTTACAGCTACAGATGGAAACTGTCACGCTGGAGCAGTATGAAGCTCTTCCTGAAAATGTAAGAGCAGAGGTTTTTGACGGTGTAATCTATGATATGGCCAGCCCATCGCAAAGTCATCAGATAATCCTTACAGAATTGCTCGTCCTTATTCGAAATTATCTTCGAAAGCAAAAAGGGAAATGCCAAGTATTCCCTGCTCCTTTCGATGTAAAGCTCTCTGATAAACCACTTACCATTGTCCAGCCAGATATTATGGTCGTATGCGACGCAGATAAGCTGGATGAAAAAAGATGCAACGGTGCTCCAGACTTCATCATTGAGATCGTTTCCCCTGGCAATCCGGCGAATGACTATATACGAAAGCTATACTATTACAAAAATGCCGGAGTCCGCGAATATTGGATCGTGGATCCCCGCCGCAAGATCGTAACTGTCAACTATTTTGAGAAAAATATACTTAATATTCAATATTCATTTGATTCTATTATCAAAGTTAACATTTATGACGAACTGCTTATAGATTTCTCCGAAATTGCTGAACTGCTAGAGACATAGTATCAACTTTTAAAGATGCCTTTTTATAGTCAAGGGAAAAGGATATTATTGAATGTATTCCAGACCTACACAAAAATTAGAAACTTGCGCTGCTAAACGCAGCTATGTTAAAGCAATCGTCAGGAAATATACATTCCCGAACATGGGGCGTCAGCGATTCATGTGACCGTTAGCTTCCCTTGGCTTCACATAAAAAAGATGACTAACGGCAACCACCTTTTTCCCGTTACATGTACAATGTAACTATGACCAACGGTAAACGGTATCTACCGTTTACGACATAGAAAAAGTGCAGAAAGCCCCCAAAGGTTTTTTCGATTTTTCATGTTTCCAAAAACGGGGAGAAAGTAACGAAGGGAAAAAGCAGAATATCCACGGAGAAAATCAAAAGCAAAAAACCTCTGATTTCTCCGTGGATATTCTTAATTTATCACTATAGAGCAAAAAACCAATATTAAGCGACTGCCTCTTTAGACCTGTAGCCTAATCTTATATCAACTATAACCGCCTACCACTGTAACCGTAACTTTGTTCAGATTTTCTATGTATACTTTATAAGATCCCGACTTTGTAAGCTTAAATGTATGGGAGAAAGCATTTTTAGCATTTACATACCGCCCATGATCGTCCGGCTCAATAATACCAACCTGGACTGTAACATCTTCCGGATCCACAACACCAGCAATTTTTATTGTATCACCACTCTTTTTGCTGAAATAGGCTGTTTTTTTCACAACTCTGCTCTTAATCGTCCAGTCTATACTCTTAGCTCTGACACCAGGCATCTCCTCCACGGTCAGTCCCTCGAACAGCTCATCCTCCATACCAGAATACTCAATTAAATCATCTTCTAGCAATATCTCATCCGCATTTGCCTGTGTATACCTATACAACTCATCATACAGTTCGCTCGCGCCCAATGTTGCCGCACACACCGACATACAGCTGCTCACAATCATCACTGCCGCAGCAGCCATAGCCGCCCATGATTTCTTTATTTTATCATTCTGATTCCTCTTCATACAATGAATCCTCCACATCAATTCGTTTTCCCCCTCCGCCCATAAAGGTGAATAGGCGCTTGAACGCCAGGTTCCTGACTTGACCAACTCCATGATGGTCCCAAAATATTCTTTAGCCGTGAGGTCACCTCTGCAGCAAGCCTCGTCGCAACTTGCTTCCGCCCATCTCTGCATCTTGCGGGAAATACGCCAAACCAAAGGATTAAACCAGAACAATCCATTCACAATAGCAAAAGCCGGTTTCCAAAACGTATCTCTCTGTTTATAATGGATCAATTCATGGCGCAGAACAATCTCCAGCTCCCTTTCGCTCAAAGTTTCCACAGGCAAATAAATCTTTGTGCGCCGAAACCCGCAGATAAAGGGAGTTGTGACCGCATAGCCCTGATATAACACGATATTTTTCCGAATACCCATTTCTTTTTTCAGGCGATCCATAATTGCCGTCATTCTAACCGTCGCATAAATATGGCTCTCACGGATGCGTCTAAATCCCTCTATCATAGGCATTTGGAACGCCACATAACCCACCATACCGATTATCCACAGGACAAAGCCCGCCAGCAATACCAATTTTACAACAGGTGTTGTGACTAGCACCCAGCCTTCGCTGGTCATAATCCGGTTCCAGCCAAAAAACGCCAGATACACCAGGGGCATTGTATAGCCCCACATGACCAGCTTCAGCAGGCGATATATAACCCGGGCATTGCCCCGTTTTTGCAGTATGGAAGCGGCCGCCAGCCAGGCGGCCATGCAGATGCTCCCGGTCAGGCAAGTGAGGACCAGGAGGAAACCGATATTAATGATCCAGCTCATCGATTATGCGCCGCAGCTCCCGCCGTTCTGCATCCGAGACCTTTTTTGTCTTGACCAGAGCCGACAACAATCTGCTCGATGAACCTTTAAACCAGAAATCTTCAGTTCTGCGTAGCTGCTGGGTACGGTACTCTTCCTCGCTTCGTTTGGCCGTATAATAAGTAACGCCCTGACGATAGGAATCCACGAACCCTTTTTCTTTGAGTTTCTTGATGAAAGTGTATACGGTTGTGTCCTTATATTCCAATCCGTATACGATCTTCAATTGCTCCATGATTTCCTGAGCCGAAATCGGCTCCGCTGCATCCCAGATGCATTTCATAGTGGCCAGCTCGCAGTCTGACAATTCTGAAAATTTGCCCACAGTTACCTCCTTAGCGTGTGCACAACGCCATCCCTTGAGAGAGCTTTTTTCCGGATAAATCTCTCTCCTCGACTAGTCTACCTTACAAGAGCCTCTACGGCTACTTAGAATATTACTTGTTTCTGCAATATTTGTCAATCTATTTTAAATTTTTCGCTTTCCCATTTCACAAAAAAGGGATTTTGGATTCTCTCTAAATTTATAAAATAAGGAT
>DPJQ01000172.1:5112-9027 GCA_003542935.1 Lachnospiraceae bacterium
CTCTAAATTTATAAAATAAGGATTTTCAAACTGGACGAATTCCTCCGTCCTTTTCCAAATATCACCAATCTCCCGCGCAGGCTTCATATTTTTGGATATAATCTCCCCGCCTCTCTTCCATCTCCCGGCGCTGCCCCTCGGTCAGCAAGGTCCGAATCTCCGCGTAGGGGCGTTCCTCCGTGCCGTTCTCCACGCCCTTGAGAAACAGATACCGGCACTCCCACAGTTCCATCAGGCAGTCAAACAGTTCCGACGCCGTATACATGCACTTCTGCGAATCAAAACCGTCCTTCCGGCTGAAACACTCCAACACCACGTAGGCGAAAGGGTAGGCATCCGTCACGCAGGTATCCCTGCACTCCTCAAGGTAATCGGAAAATATCTCTTTTACCTGCCTGCAATGTTCGCATTCTTCCCGGGTAATATATTCCCTCATGCCCTCCCCCCCTTCTCTGTCTACTTTTTTCTGATGTCCATTTTATTCTACTTATTCATTGCTGTCAACTATTTTATGTAAACATTTGGGAATTTTTATCTATGTTCGTAGACGAAATCAGTTCTCCACATTGTACATCTTACCTTATTCTTATCATTATGCGGTTATTTTATGCAAATCCGTATAGGGTTGCCCGGCATCTCCCCCATCTAAAAAACAGCCGATCTTTTTACGGATCTGCTGCTCCATTTTACTGTCATTTTATATTGCACACTCTTTGCTGCATTCCGTTCTTTTTACGGCCGCAGAGTCAGAACAGGAGAGCCGGATCTCTCCGGCCCTCCCATGTATGGTGCATCCGCAAATGCCTGTCTCCAGTTATTAGTTGTACGGACATCCCTTTTATGAATGCGTTTATCCCGAATTGTCTCCCTTTTTCCTGTTTTTTACAGGAAGATCAGGCTAAGCACGAACACTACGACCAGAGCCACCACCGACTGCAGCACGCTGATGATCGGGATGGTCTTGTAGGCAATGGATGTATCCATCTCGGATGTGGTAGCCGTCACCCAGAAGAAGTCGTCGTTTCCGTGGAATACCATCAGTCCGCCGGCCGCACAGGCGAGCATGGCGATCACACGTCCTATAGGGGAGGCGAAGCCCAGCACGTCCATAAGAGGCGAGATCATGGTGGCCGCCGTCACCATGGCGATGGTGGCGGAACCCACACAGGTACGGAAAATAAATCCGATGATGAACGGAGCCAGGATACCGATGGTCAGTCCCGAGAAGGTATTAGTCAGGATATCCTGCAGCGGGGAGGCTTTCAGCACACCGGAGAAAGCGCCGCCGGCGCCCACGATCAGGACAATCTGCCCGGCCGTCTTCAAGGCATCGGAAAATACGCCGTCAAACCCCCAGGCTTCTTTATCTTCGGGGAAGATCTGATGATAACCGAACAGGGCGATCAGAAGGCCCACCAGAAGGGCCACCGCCGGAGTACCCAGCACATCCAGCACAGCCATAACGACCCCGCCGAAACCTACCATATCGCCGATGGTCTTTAAAAGCATCAGGACGATGGGGGCGATGATCGGAAGGAAAGCCATCAGGGCGGAGGGAAGCTTCTGGTCTTCAGGCACTTCCACCACGTTTTCCGGAATGTAGTAATATTTCTTTCCCGCATAGGATGCGCCGAAATAGCCGATCAGCATAACCGGGATGGATACCAGTGCGCCGAACAGAATGACATAACCCAGATCCGCACTCAAGATTCCGGCAACGGCCAGGGGGCCCGGTGTGGGCGGCACAAACATATGGGTGGCATGAAGGCCCATACACATGGCGATGGCCATGGTGGTCATGGAGATCTTCGTATCTTTGGAGATTCTTTTCGCGATGGGACTAAGGAGCACGAACGCGGAGTCACAGAACACGGGAATGGATACGAAATAGCCCGTGATGGCCAGGCCCAGGGCCGCATGTTTTTCCCCTGTGATCTTTAAGATCGTCTTTGCCATGGTCTCCGCCGCGCCGGATTTCTCCAGCAGGGCTCCGGTAACCGTGCCCAGGGCGATGACGAGGCCGATGTCCGCCATGGTGCCGCCCATACCGCTGGTAAAGGCCGACAGCATATCCTGCATATTCATCCCCGACACGATGGCAAAAGTCACCGTCGTCGCGATCAGCGCGAAAAACGGATGGATTTTCAGTTTCACGGTGCACAGTACCAGCACCAGCACGCCCAGTATTAATCCTGCAATTACAAATACATTGGCATTCATTTGATTTCTCCCTTCTCCTTGAAAGGATATGTTGAAAAATGTTTTTTCCGGATATACGGATTTTTCAACACTCCCTTGATCTTATAAATAGGTTTCCAGATACGCTTTGCGGTTTTCTTCCGGCACAAGCCGTCCGCCGGTGGCCCAGGCGATCTGCGCGGCATTTGCCAGCACTTCTTCCGTAAGCCCATGGGTACGGCAGTATTCCCTGGAGTCTTCATATTGCAGAAGGCCGCAGGGCCCTGCAAAGGATGCACAGCTGGAGGGCTCGATCTGGATGTTCTCCGACTGATACAGCAGGCGGAGATGATCGTAGAGCTTTCCGTCCTCTATGGTAAACTCACCGGACAGCAGATTGGTCATGATCCTGGTGACAAAACCGGAGGGGCTGGCACAGGCAAGGCCGTCTGCCTCGGTGATGCCGGAAATGCCGAAATCATGGACGTTGGCATTCTCAAATTCCTGGGTAGCCACGCCCAGAAGCACCGACGGGCACAGCACAGGCTCCGTAAAGAAGCAATGTACATTATCCTTGAAAATCCGTTTCAGCCCGTAAGCCACGCCGCCCGGAGCGCCGCCCACACCGGCGGGGATATAGACGATCAGAGGATGTTTCTCATCCACGGCGATGCCTTTCTCATCCAGCTGCTTTTTCAGCCGCTTTGCCGCCACGGCATAGCCCAGAAACAGGTTGACAGACTTCTCGTCGTCCACAAAATAGCTCATGGGATCCAGGTCTGAAAGCTTCCGGCCCTCGGCCACGGCTTTCGAGTAATCGTCGGCGTACTCGATGACCTCCACGCCTTTGCTGCGTAGCAGATCTTTTTTCCACTGTTTGGCATCGGCGGACATGTGCACCTTGACCTTGAAGCCCAGGGCCGCGCTGGTGATACCGATGGAGAGCCCCAGATTGCCCGTGGAGCCCACCTGCACCGTGTACTGCCCGAAGAATTCTTTCATGTCCCCGTCGGCCAGTCTGGCATAATCATCCTCCACGGTGAATTTCCCGCTGGCCAGGGCCAGATCCTCGGCGTGTTTCAACACCTCATAGATGCCGCCCCGGGCCTTGACGGAACCGGCGATGGCCAGGTGACTATCCATTTTCAGCAGCAGTTTGCCGGGAATCCTGGCGCCTTTCTCCTCCAGGGCTCTCTGCATGGCCGGAATCTCCGCCAGCGGCGATTCGATCAGACCGGCTGTCTCCTCGGTCTCCGGGAAACATTTGCGGATAAAGGACGCAAACCGGGCCAGCCGGTCTTCCGCATCCTGGATGTCCGCATCGGATACCACCAGCTGGCAGACCGCGTCCGTCACGGCAAAGGGCTGCAGCCAGGGATTGATCCAGGCCGTTTCCTGCTTATCTGCGATCCTTTTGATCACGGGATCGCTCTCGATATATTTCTGTGCGTTCATAAATACAACCTCCCCAATTTTGTTTGGTTTTTGGCGGCTGTTCAGCCAGGCTGAACAACCGGTTTTCATGCAGCCTGTCATAGCCCCGGATCCGTGACGCTCCTGTGGATTTTACCGCAAAAAGCAAAATCCTGAGCCGCACTATGACAAACCACTTACACCCATACTTCCGAACGTTCTCTCCAAGGGGCCGCGAATCCCCCGGTTATGGCCCCCGCAGCCGTTCAAGGACATTGAAACAGCCGCGGGATTTTGTCAGAAACCCGCTTAACTTAAATGCCG
>DPJQ01000005.1:0-6607 GCA_003542935.1 Lachnospiraceae bacterium
ATATATTCAGCAGATGTAAAGATTTTCACTATTTTTTTAATAAAATAAAGAAAAGATTTTGAGAAACAGTTGAAAAAAACAGCCAGTCGGTTATAATAGAGGAGCAGGCTGTTGGCGCTTAGAAAGGAGTAAGCAGGATTTTGTATATGGCAGCCGCTGTCCGAGCTATTCATTTCACCGGTATTCACCGAAAACATTTCCCAATTTTACAGTAAGACAAATGAAGTGTGCACAGCCTGTATAAACCATGGGTTCTTTTTGCGATGCATGGCAATTACATTGACTACAGGAAAGGATTATATTTATATTTCACGAAAGAAAATGAAGAAAAAAGAAAATGTTAATAAGAAGCAGCTGAAAAGTGAGCTGAAGCTTTATGAGAAACAGGGAGTCATATTGAAGCTGGAAGATCAGAAAATGAGTCCGAAAGAGATCGCCAGGGCCTGTTATGTTGCAGAAGAGGGCTCCTATATGAGGGACTATGTCTGTGACGAGGGCGGTGAGCTGAAAATGCTGTGCTTCAACCTGATCAGAGAAAATAAATAGCTGATAACGGGCTGCCATATACAAGAGTTCAGATCGGCCAAATATAATTTTTTTGGAAATCGTGAAAATCATAATGACGAACAGGTATAAAGTTGTTATAATAAAATTTGTCGAATAAATCAACAAGAAGTCTAAAGGGGAGTAAATAATGAGGAAAAAACTGACAGTGGCAGGGATGATCGTCTGTCTGGTCATTGTTCTGTGCATTATTGGCCTGATGACGGACAGCCTTCCCCAGTTCACCCCGGCTGACAGATACAGGGATCTCGCCGGCTATTTTGAGGTGGAGCCGGGCGAGGGCGAGGCAGTGATGGTGGTGAACGGCGAGGTGTCCGGAATACCGGCCTGGCAGGTGGACGGAAGATGGTATCTGGACTGCGAGGAGGCGGCATCCATGCTGGGCAGCCGCATGTATGCGGATTATAATGAGAATGTTGCCGTATTTACCGTGCCCCAGGATATTTACCGTTTTGTGCCGGATGTGACCGGTTACGATACCAGGATGGGGCGGGTGGATACAGAACAGGCGGTGATCATCAGCAGGGGAGAAAAATGGGGAGTATCCCTTGACTATCTGTCGGAGTACACGGATTTTAGTTATACATATTATGAGGATCCTTCACGTCTGGTGATGCTGGCGGATTGGAGTGAGCTGACGGTGTGCCCGGTGAAAAAAGACTGTCGGCTGCGGGATGAAGCGGATAAAAGGGCAGAGATTGTGGAGGCGCTGGACGCAGGTGCCCAAGTGTATGTGTTGGAAAAAGGGGATGAATGGACCCGCGTGATGGCGGCGGACGGTTACAGCGGCTATGTGGAAAACGCTTCCCTGGGTGAGGGCAGCCTGTACGGGGAGACCCAGCAGTCCCGGGTGCCGGAATATACACATATCATCCGGGATTACAAGATATCACTGGGCTGGCACCAGATGACTACCCAGGAACACAATGCCACGCTGGAAGAACGTCTGGCAAATGTGCAGGGGCTGAATGTGATCTCGCCGACCTGGTTTACCGTGGCAGATAATAGCGGTAACCTGACTTCTATCGCCTCTGTTGAGTATGTGAATGCCGCCCATGCGAAGGGGTTGGAGGTCTGGGGGCTGATTGATAATTTCAGTGATAGTGTGGACACGCTGAAACTCTTGTCCAGTACTTCGGCGCGGACCAATCTGATCAATCAGCTGATCAGTGCGGCCCTGGGCTGCGGCTTAGATGGGATCAATCTGGATTTCGAATCCATTACGGAGGACCGGGCGCCCCATTACCTTCAGTTTGTCCGGGAATTGTCTGTTTCCTGTCGTAACAACAGGTTACTGTTTTCCATTGACGACCCTGTACCCCAGTTTTCGGGCCACTATGGGCGCAGGGAGCAGGCTTTGGTAGCAGACTATGTGATCATCATGGGGTACGATGAGCATTACTCGGGCAGTGAGGAAGCAGGTTCCAATGCCTCTCTGCCTTTTGTGGAGCAGGCGATCCAGGATACATTAAAGGAGGTGCCGGCTTCCCGGGTGATCAATGCCATGCCGTTCTATACCAGGCTGTGGACAGAGACCTATGGCACCGGCGAGCTGACCTCCGAGGCGATGGGGATGGATGAGGCTGCCGCCTATGTGTCGGAACATCAGATGGAGACTTACTGGGATGCGTCCCTTGGCCAGAATGTGGCTGAGCGGGATTCGGAGGAAGCGCTCTGCCAGATCTGGCTGGAGGATACTTCGTCCCTGGCTGAAAAGTTAAAGCTGATCGACAAATATCAGCTTGCCGGGGGAGCTTTCTGGAAACTTGGTTTTGAGAATGCCGCTGTTTGGGCTACAGTACAGGAATACTTGTAAGGAGGAATGGCAATGAGTGATTATGATATGTTCAGGACAACGCTGATGGGCGGATTTGACAAAGATGATGTAATCCGGCAGTTTCAGGAACTGAAAGAGAACCAGTATAAAGAGAAGACCCGACTGGAGAAAGAATTAAAAGACCGCGACGAGAAGCTGGCCGAGCTATCCAAACGTTTGAAATTGAAAGAGGTCCAGCGTGAGCGGCTGGAGAAGGAGATTTCCGAAAAGTATCAGAAATATATCGATAATTACGACAGCATCAGCGGGTTGGTTTTTGACGCCAAGGTTCAGGCAAACCAGATGCTGGAAGAGGCCATAAAGAAAAGGGACGAAATATTGAAAGAGGCCGATCAGGAGGCAAACCAGCGTCTGGATGAAGCGGAGGAGAGTTCCCGTCATCAGATAGAGGAAGCGGAGCGAGAGGCCAACCGGCGTGTCCAGGAAGCCCAGAGGGAGGCTGACAGGATCCTGACGGAGGGCCGGGTGAAATATAATGCGCTTCAGCAGCAGATGAATGAAGTGGTGGATCTGTTTGGTCAGGCCCAAAAACGTTTTATGGCCGCTTATAAAGAGGTGCATCAGATCATCTCCAATAAATCGGACGGAGGCCAGGTGCCGGAGGAAACCGAATGGGATACACCCGCTGTGAAAGAAACTCCCGGTATGTCGGATGACCTGACTGATGCGGAGATAGAGAAAATGTTTGAATTGGACGAGGAGTAAAGGGGATTTTATCCACCCTGTCGGGCATATAGTTATAGTAAATGTCAGACAGGGTGTTTTTGTGTGAAGAAAAGAACAGTAGAATGGATAATGCTGTTGCTTCTGTTGACGGGGGTCTATTTGTTGTCACGGGAAGCGGCCAGGGTGACGATGCTGGAAACGGGAACTCAGAAAGTAGTGGTGATCGACGCGGGGCATGGCGGTGAGGATCCCGGTAAGGTAGGGGTCAACCGGGCGCTGGAGAAGGATATCAATCTGTCCATCGCGCGGCTTGTGGAGGAGAAACTGCGCAGTGAGAACGTCACGGTGGTGATGACCCGCGAGGAGGATCAGCAGCTGGGGCAGGCAGACGGCGGCAGCCAGAAAGCGGCGGATATGAGAGAACGGTGCCGGATTATCAATGAGTCGGGAGCTGTCTGTGCAGTCAGTATCCATCAGAACAGCTACACAGAACCTTCCGCTTCCGGAGCCCAGGTATTTTACTATGAGACCTCGGCAGAAGCGCAGTCTTTTGCGGCCATCATGCAGCGGAAACTGGCAGAAGCCCTGGATCCGGATAATCACCGGGAGTGCAAAGGGAATACCACGTATTATGTGTTAAAAAAGACCAACGTGCCCATCATTATCGTAGAATGTGGTTTCTTAAGCAACCCGGAGGAGGCAGACCTGTTGCTTACCGCCGAGTATCAGGAGCGGGTGGCCCAGGCCGTGTGCGAGGGAATACTGGAATATCTTGGCGGGGATGGAGGATCTGCAGTCCAGCCTTCGTCGTCACTGCAGCATAAAGTACAATGACAGTGGTTTTAAGGGTTGCACTACCCTGTTGAATTGTTTATAATATAACAATCAAACAAAAGCGGAGGTATCAGCAAATGAAGAAACTGGTTGTCAAAGATAAAAATGCCTGTATGGCCTGTCTTTCCTGTGTGTTTGCCTGTTCCCAGGCCTTCTATAAGGTGGATGATCCGGCGAAATCCTGTATCCAGATCACGGATAAAGACGGTGCCGTCAAGGTGAATACCTGTATCCAGTGCGGCAAATGTGCCAGGACCTGTGAGCAGGGCGCGATCACCCAGAATGCCAAGGGTGTGTACATGATCAACAAAAAGCTGTGTAACGGCTGCGGTAAATGTATTGAAGTCTGTCCCATGAAGGTCATGGTGGCCGGCCCGGAGGTGACGAGCAAATGTATTGCCTGCGGTATCTGTGCCAAGGCATGTCCGATGGAAATTCTGGAGGTTCAGGAGAAATAGTACATAAAATGTAACTGTGAAGGTACTGAACAGTTACCATAGAGTATTGGCAAATATGTCGAAAAGCCGCCCGGGTGGGCGGCTTTTTTGGGTTCCCTTTTTGCGGGTATGATGGTATAATAGGGCGAACATGGCGGGAGGGGGTGAAGCATGGAGACTATAATTGAGAAAATAGATCCGGTGCATCCTGACTCGGCGATTATTGGTCAGGCCGGGGAGATACTGCGTCGGGGCGGCCTGGTGGCTTTTCCCACGGAGACGGTATATGGGCTGGGCGGCGACGCACTGAACCCGGATGCGTCAAAAAAGATCTACGGGGCCAAAGGACGTCCGTCAGATAATCCGCTGATTGTGCATATTGCGGATCGGGCGGCGCTGGAAGGCATCGTAAAAGAGATCCCTCCGAAGGCCCTTGCCCTGGCGGAGAAATTCTGGCCGGGTCCGCTGACCATGATTTTTGAGAAAAACGGGCGGGTGCCCTTTGCCACCACCGGAGGGCTTGACACCGTGGCGGTGCGTATGCCGGATCATGCCGTGGCCCGGGAACTGATTCGGCGCAGCACCGGCTATATCGCGGCGCCCAGCGCCAATGTATCCGGGCGGCCGAGCCCTACAAAGGCAGCCCATGTGATCGAGGATTTAAACGGCCGGGTGGAGATGATCCTGGACGGCGGCCCGGTAGGCATTGGCCTGGAATCCACCATCGTGGATTTTTCCGGGCAGGCGCCGACGATCCTGCGCCCCGGATATATAACCGGCGAGATGATGGAGCGGGTGATCGGCCCGGTTTGTCTGGACAGAGGGCTGATCGCTGAGGATTCTGCGGTTCGGCCCAAGGCCCCCGGTATGAAATACAGGCATTATGCACCGAAAGCGGAGCTGACGGTCGTGGAGGGGGAGGAGAGCCGTGTGGTGAAGACGGTTAACGGCTGGCTGCAGGAAAAAGAGGCGGCGGGACTGCGCTGTGGTGTGATTGCCACCGATGAGACTGCGGGATTGTACCGCGCGGGGACGGTGGTGAGTATGGGTTCGCGGGAGGACGAGGAGAGCATAGCCAGGCACCTGTTCGATGTGCTGCGGCGGTTTGATTCCCTGGATGTGGCCTGTATTTACTCGGAATCCTTCCATACGCCCCGTATGGGACAGGCCATTATGAACCGGCTTTTGAAGGCCGCCGGACATAAGGTGGTCCGGGTAGAATAATTCAGTTGCAAGGAGATACAACGTGAAGCAGTATAACCGACTGATTTTTGTGGATACGGATGATACCCGCAGGGCGCCGATGGCGGAAATGATTATGAAGAATAAGTTTTTGCTGGGGCCTCTCACAGTAGTTTCACGGGGGCTGGTTGTCCTGTTCCCCGAGCCTGTGGATCAGAAAGCGGAGGCAGTGCTGACAAGTAATGGATATACCATGGAGGGATATCGTTCCGCTCAGCTTGTGCAGGAAGATATTGGGGATGATGTACTGCTTCTGACCATGGAGGATGATCAGAAGACAAAGATATGGGAACAATTTGAGTGTGCGAAACATGTATATACGCTTGCAGAATATGTGAAAGCATCCGGGGATATCCCACCCCTTTACGGCGAATCGCTGATGGTCTATGGACAATGCTTTGAGCGGTTGGCCCAGTTGATCGACGATCTGGTGATTCAGTTGAATGAGCAGGAAATATTAAGTACAGGAGGCGGAAAATGACGGGTAAGAGGACGGATTATCTGACCTGGGACGAATATTTTATGGGCGTAGCCATGCTCTCGGCCATGCGCTCCAAAGATCCCAACACCCAGGTGGGGGCCTGCATTGTCAGCGGCGATAATAAGATTTTGTCAATGGGCTACAATGGCTTCCCCCAGGGCTGCTCCGATGACGAGTTTCCCTGGCGGCGGGAGGGCGACCCGCTGGAAAACAAATATTTTTATTCCACCCACAGCGAGCTGAACGCGATCTTAAATTACCGGGGAGGGAGCCTTGAGGGGGCAAAGCTTTATGTGTCTTTGTTTCCATGTAATGAGTGTGCGAAGGCGATTATTCAGAGCGGTATCAAGGAAGTTATCTATGACTGCAACAAATACGAAGATACTACGGCGGTTCAGGCATCTATGAGGATGTTTGACGCGGCGGGAGTGAGGTATCACCAGTACCGGCGTACCGGGCGGAGGATCGAGATAGAATTTTAGACGGGGACAGGGTTTTTTTAATTGGGGACAGGTTTTTTTAAATTGGGGACGTAGTAAAATGAAT
>DPJQ01000005.1:6890-7225 GCA_003542935.1 Lachnospiraceae bacterium
TGAATTTTACTACGTCCCCAATTTCATCTGCCGGAGCAAAAATTCATATCGTTTCCATGCCGCATTCCCTTCGTAGATATAGGCATCGATCAAATCCGGGTCGCTGGCGTTGCGGAAATTGGTGTAAGCGGTCTCGATTTCCCGACGCGCCTGTGCCAGCTCGTCCAGTATCGTGTTGCTCTCAGGATCAAAGGAAAGGCGCGTGTAGATATCTTCTTCGGCGGTTTTTCCTCTGGAAAATAATTTCATAGTCCACCTCCATATATAGATATTCCATTTCTTTCTATGTAGTATGGGCAGTTTTTATGGATGTTAAGCACGAAATGTCGTGTTCT
>DPJQ01000005.1:7526-8534 GCA_003542935.1 Lachnospiraceae bacterium
GTTCTTCAAATAAGAATTTCAGCAACAGCCCTGACACTGGGAGTGAGCAGTAACTGGTTTTTCGTGTAATTATGGGGAATAAAACAGAAAAATACAGGATATATATGGAAGTAGAGAAAGGAAGGATGCAGATATGCCGGAGAAGCAGTCTTATGTGGCGGTTAATTTTTTTGTACGGGCAATTCTGGGATTTGCCATGATATTTTTTATTAATAAATTCCTGGCGTCAAATGACATATCTTTAAGTGTGGGGCTGAATCCTGTTACATTTGTAACGTCCGGCGTGCTGGGAACGCCCGGGGTAGCGCTTCTGTACGGGATAACCTTCTACCAGGGATTATAAGAGATGGTGCCGGCGGTATGCGATGGAGCAGACATACCCTTTTGGCGCCGGCATGGACTGAAGGTTCCAAAGGGGAAGCTCTTTTTTGACAGCTTTGTCCAGAAGAGAGGCACTAAGCCCGGTGCCGATACCTTTTAAAAGACTCTCTGCGCGGGTCCAGCAGCGGAAAAAATATTCTGACTTTTCATCTCCCGTGAGTGTTTTAAGATGCGCCGTGTCCTCCGGGAGAAAAAAACGGGAGGCAATGCGGTCCATATATGCCTTTCGGCTGACGGACTCGATGTCAATCCCTACAGGGGTGCATGAGGAAAAAATAAACACAATATAACCCTTTGTGTGGGACAGATTAAAATAAGGAACAGCCCCTTCATCCTCTGCAGTGCCGGACGGCGGGAGAAGGAACGGTTTTCCATATTTTGTGGCGCCAAACATAAGCTTCTCCTTAAGAATGCCGGTGTAATAAGAAAGAATTCTATTTAGAAGATCATGGGCGTGCGCATGGAGGCTTTTATATCTGCTGTCAGGTGCATCCGATGAAAAGGTCCAGACGTGGAGGGTGTTTTTATCCGGCATTTGAAGACCGGGTTTTAAATCGCTTAAAATCAGTTGTTTTATATCCATAAAGGCTGTCTCCTTTTTTCATATGCTTTTATAGAAGATATTTT
>DPJQ01000254.1 GCA_003542935.1 Lachnospiraceae bacterium
CAGTTAAAGTCAAGGGGAGCCAGCAGCCCATGTGGGTCGCTGGCTCCCCTTGACTTTAACTGTCTATTTCCCGGCTGCCGTGTTCTCATTACTGTTCGGGCACTTCCCTCGGTACATCGGGATGGTTGGGACCGAAATGCTTCAAAAGCACCAGCGGTTCCACCCTGCTCTCATTTCTGAGCACGACGCCTTTCTTCGCCCTGTCCTCGGAAACAAAATACTCGTCCGCACTCTGCTGGCCAAAACGAAGAAGCGTGGCCGTTTCCGCGTCAAATACGCCAAATTTGCCGTGCCCCTGAACAAAAATACAACCATAGGCGGCGCCGTCACGGATCGTAACCGTCCTGCCGGGGTAGACGGTCAGTTCCTTTGCCGCCACATAGTCGTTGGCATAGGTGATCCACTTTTCACAATACGCGTCCGACTCCCCCGCAACCACCGGCGGCCGGAAATATGTCTTTTTGTAATGGGGATCCGTATTCTTTTCCCAGTCAAGGAGGCCGAAAATATATTCAATATTGTTCTTTTCACTTTCCGGGCATTCCTCCACAAGCATATCCCTCGGGTAGATCTCGCCGGACACAACATTCTCCTCCACAGAGTTCACGTCGGAATTCCACTGCGGTTCATAGGTCAGGTAGGAGGCCGGCGCATGGATCACCCCGGCCGGCGTATACCAGCCGGTGCCCAGCTCTACCCGGTAGGCCCTGGAAAGCTCCGTGATCCGCGTATCCCCTTCATTATATCTGCGCAGCCTTTCCTTGACCTCCTCCGGATCCGTATCCGGGTCAAAACCGAAATATGTAGCATTGCACTCTCCCGAATAATTATTCAGCTGTTTGGGAAAATAGTAGCACTCCGGCTTGCCCAGCTTGCCGACTCTCGCCGCATCCTCAAAAGTCAGATGCAC
This sequence comes from Lachnospiraceae bacterium, assembly GCA_003542935.1. Taxonomy (GTDB): domain Bacteria; phylum Bacillota; class Clostridia; order Lachnospirales; family Lachnospiraceae; genus UBA11957. Next base: position 911 of record DPJQ01000254.1, read on the forward strand.
ATGGTGGAACAGGGGATTTTCAAAATCAAAAAACTTGGAATACATGGGCCATCCGCCATATTTCTCCATCAGTTCCTTCCCGATCAGCTCCTCACCAAGGGCTTCCACCGCCTCTTTCAGGGAGAATTTCTCCTCCGTACCATAATCCGCCGCCACATAACTCATCCCCTCATCTCCCGCCGCCAGAGGGCCGTTGTTCGCCGTGATCGTGGAAGAAAACCAACGCTCTTTAATGGAACCGCGCTCCAGCCCCAGCGCATAATAATCATCCGGATGCAGTTTCAGGCGTTTTCCCGCCTTACCAAATCTCCTGGGCACAAAGGTCGGGTTCAGCCGGAATATGCCTTCCCCCTGCTCCAATACTTCTCTGATCCGTTCTTTTTTTGCCATATTCTTTTCCTCCTGTCAAATAACTCCCTTTTGTAAAATTATATTCGCGTATCTGGCCGTTGTAGCTGTCTGCACGATGAGACAGGCTTTCCGGGCCTCTTCGTAAAAAGCCATTCTGTCCAAATATCCAAACTCCTGAAACACTTTTTCCTCATCATATTTTTCCAGCAGCTCCCGGTACGTTTTCCATATCCCGGGAACCGGTTCCGTATCCAGGTTCCGCATCAGCTTCACCGGGTGGGAGATAAATGTATCCAAAGGGAACAGGGAAAGAATCCCCTCCAACAGCTCCACTGTCTCCGTACCCGGCAGCAGCAAGATGTTCTTTCCTTTTGAATATGCCGGAAAATTGGCGTCCGCAATAACCAGCGTATCTGAATGCCCCATCTCCATCATAACCTTGACCAGTTCCGGATGAAGAATTTGGGGTATATGTTTTAACATTTTTTCACCTTCTTTCTCCCGCAGAAAAACGTTTTTCTGCGGCGTATAATCCCCCCTTACCAAAAAGGGAACACATGCCTGACAGCCATTATTTATATCTTACCAGTCAGAAAGTATCCAGTCCTCCACGGCATCGGCCACCGTGGATTTGCGCACCACCAGTTTCGTATCCATTTTCAGCGCAAGGGCATCCTGTCCGGCCGGTTTTTCTATCCTCTGCAGGAGAATACGGGCAGCTTCACTTCCGAAAGACTGCTTCCTGACATGGATCGAGCTTAACGGCGGCTGAAGGATACCGGAAATAAACACATTATCATAACCGATCACTTTTACATCCTCCGGCACCCTCTTTCCGCTCTCCGCCAGAGCTTTCAACGCCCCCACCGCCATCTGGTCATTGGCCACAAACACACCGTCAATGGACGGATATTTTTTCAGCAGCTCATTCATGGCAATATACCCGCTCTGATGGGTATAATTGCCGTTGGCAACCATCTGCTCCATATCTACTGCCATACCGCATTCCATCAGGACCAGACGGTATCCTTCCAGACGCTCCAGGGCCTCACCGGAAAAAATAGGGCCGGTTATATGGCCCACATTTTTGCAGCCGCAGTCGATCAGGTGCCGGATCGCCTGTTTTCCTCCCTCTATGCCGTCAGAAAATACGGAATCAATGCCATACCGGGAAAAATCTTTTTCCAGAGAGACTAACGGGATTTTTTTGTTTCGGTTCGCCATTTTCAGGATATCCCGGGCAAAACCTTCTTCCCGCTGGCCGGAAACCGTCGATGCAAAGATGATTCCGTCCACCCGGTTGGAAACCAGATTTTTGAAGCTGTCCATCTCACGCTCCATACTGCTTTTGGAATCTTTAGACCCGCTTAAATCACAGATCATGAGATTGTATCCCTTCTGGTTCAATTCCTCATACATCCCTTTCACCACATAAGGATAAAAGAGGCCGCACATATCGATTGTTATCACTCCGATAGTTTTTGTCTGCCTTGTTTTTAAATTGCGTGCTATGGGGTCCACTTCATAATTTAGATCTTTTACCGCCTGATTCACTTTGATCACCAGGTTTTCGCTCACATATTTTGTACCGTTTAATACATTCGATACAGTAGATATGGAGACGCCCGCCTGTTTTGCCACGTCCTTTATGCTTACCATACTGTTCCTCTCTTTTGTTATATCGTTTTGATCTAAAATCTGTACGTGCCCCCGCCACACGCTTATTCTATCGCACTTTACCTGACGCCACAAGAATCAATCAATTCATTCAGCCTGTTTCTATAATAGGAAAAATCCTCAAAGGGAACCTCCGGCGGAATAAAATGATCACCAAAAGGTATATAACCGCCCGTCCGCAGCACTTTTTTCACCGGTTCTAAAAATGCATCGATCGCCGCCTTTCCCCGGGGAATGCTGCTCTTGGGAATCCCTCCCATGATCGCCAGATCCGGGAACATTTCCCTGACCTTCACCACATCCATACCACAGTGCACCTCAAAGGGCAGCATAGCCGTCACGCCCGCCTCCATAAAGAAAGGGATGATATCATAGCATTTTCCGTCCGTATCCACGCAGATGATATCCACGCCCCTCTCTTTCAGGAAACGGGTAAGCCGCCGGTAATAGGGAAGCATGAATTCCCGCATGGTATCCATTGAAATCATGCACCCCAGCCCGAAAGAAATATCTTCCCAGATCTGTACGTGGTCGACCTCCACATCTTTCAGCACCTCGTCAAACAGCGCTATCCAGAGGCTGGTAAACGTGTCCATCATATCATGGATCATTTCCGGCTCGTCATAATACAGCAGAAACAGATTATCATAGCCGAGAAGCTGTGCCAGTGTCCCGAAAAAGCCCAGGGGATAGCCGCCCATTCCCAGCGGATACGTGCGGTTTTTATATTCTTTGACTTTCTCTTCCCAGTTCTCCGGCAGCCGCTGCCGGATATTTTTCAGGGACAGACGCTCTTCCTTATATTTTGTCCAGGATTCCCAGTCGGTGACCGGCACCTTCCAGGTACAGGCCAGCGTCGCCTCCTTTTTTGAAAACAGGCGCTCCACCCCGTCAATATCCACATACTGCAGCTTGTCGTCATCCTCATACACCGTATGGGGCTCAAACAGAGGGTAGGCCAGCAGGTTCAGGTCAATCAGCTGCTGCGTCTCATCCATATGAAAATAATTTTTCACATCCTGGTCAAGAGCAAAGCCCTGGGTAGGCCAGTAGAGCCCTCCCGCCATGGACACATAGCCGCCGGGATAATCCCCGGGCTTCACATGTTTGTTTTCGGCATTCCATGTATAAGTGTATAAAGAGGAATTGACCGATGTGATTTTGTCCGGGATCGGCGCCCAGTTCTTCCTCGGCAGCCCTTCCCTGTACCAGCGGTTCAACGTATTTCCCCAATAACCAAATTCCCATTTTAAACTGCGCACATCGGGATTGTGATATTTCATCACCTCGATAAAACGCTCTCTTGCATTCATTTTCTCGCCTCCTGCCTGTTCATCATGCAAAACCGTTACAAAAAGTTTTTCCTCACTGTTTTGTACCTTCGCAGTTACAGTTTTTTACTGATTTTGGACAACACACCCGCATCGCCCACGTCAATTTTTGTCTTGGAATAGCTGTCTATGGCCACCACACTGATGATGATCAGCCCTTTAATCACCCTCTGGATATAGGGTTGGATGACTAACGCGTCAAAAGCGTTGGATAAAAACATCATGACGAAGATCCCCAGCAGCGTCCGCCATACATTTCCCTTTCCACCGGAAAGGCTCGTACCGCCTATGACGACCCCGGCAATCACCGTCATCGTCATATCGTCGCCGATCGTCGGATGCCCCGTGTTGACACGGGCCGCCATGAGAATTCCTCCCACTGCCGCAAATACAGCGGACAGGACAAACAGCGATGCTTTATAAAAATCCACGTGGATCCCGGACGACCTGGCCACTTCATAATTGCCGCCTATGGCATATATATTTCTGCCAAACTGGGTGTAACGTAAAATCCAGTGGCAAGCCAGCAGCAGTACCATAAAAATAATAAAAATAAAAGATATCCGGCCAATCTGCAACGCCCCTATTTGATTAAAGGCCGGATGGTTGGTAGCCGCCGGCGAACCGTCCCCCAGCGTCAGCGCCATTCCCTGCAGTATGACCATACTGCCAAAGGTTACAATAAACGAATTGATCTTTGCTTTTGCCACCAGCAGGCCGTTACACAGGCCCAGGCAGAAAGCAATGAACAGTGTGATCAAAATAGCCGGCACCACCCCGACCCGCCCCAGCAGCAAGGCAACGGCCATGGACGAAAAAGACACCATAGGCCCCGCTCCCAGATCAAAATCCCCCCCTATAATGGCAAAGGTCATCCCCAGGGCCACCACGCCGTACAGCCCTACCTGGATCAGAAGGTTAGACAGGTTTCCCACGGTAAAAAAGGAATCGGCAGCGGCAGATACCACCGCAAACATCACGAGCAGCGCCAGCAATATCTTCTCCCTTATAAAAAAGTTCAGGACGGATTTACATATTTTCATGATTCCGCACCCCCTTTATCCGTCTTTCTGCTCCCGTCCAGCCATACCGCCAATATCACCACAATTCCTTTGGCGATCATCTGGTTAAAAGAGCTCATTCCCATCAGATTCAGGATATTGTTCAACACGCCGATCATCAGCACGCCAAGGATGGTCCTGCCTATATTTCCCTCTCCGCCGTCCGTGCTGGTTCCGCCCACCATGACAGCCGCTATGGCATCCAGCTCGTATCCTTTCCCGATATCGGAGGAGCAGCCTCCCGAGCGGGAGGTCAGCACCACTGCCGACATGGCCGCCGCAACTCCCACCACAACATATACCAGCATTTTGTAAAACCCGACGCGTACCCCGGACAGCCTGGCGGCCTCATAATTCCCCCCGGTAAGATAAATGCGCCTTCCCAGTGAAGTATAGGCCAGGACCACATGGGCTATGGCCGCTGTGGCGGCAAAGATCAGCAGCGGAACGGGAATCCACCCCAGGTTCCCCGTCCCTATGGCATTGTAAACCGCGCTTTTACTCCCCGGAATAAATTTTGCTTTGAACACCAGAAGGGAAATACCAAAAATAACCAGCTGGGAACCCAGTGTAATCATAAACGCTTCCCCGGATCCCGCTTTAATGCCGGACAGGATCACGCCGTTAAAACACCCGCACAACGCACCCACCAGAAGTGCCGCGGCAATAGCGCCGCCCACACCCATATAAGGCTGCAGAGTCAGTGCCGTCCCACCGGCCAGCGTCAGCGTTGCGCCCACCGAAAGGTCAAATCCTCCCGTGAGCATCACAAATGTCATGCCGCACGCTAAAATACCGTTGGCGGCAATCTGCCGCATAATATTTGCAATATTTTTAACTGTCAGAAAACGATCGTTTACCAGTGCGGACAGGACAATCATGCCGAGGAAAATAAAAAGCATTCTGTATTTTTTCAAATCTGTTTTTTTCTTTTGCCGCTTTTCCATTTACCTGCTCCTCTCATCCGATAGCACAGCTCATGATTTCTTCTGCCGTAGCCGTTTTATCCTCATTTTCAAATTCACCGGCAACCTTCCCTCTGTGAAGGACAAGGATCCTGTCGGAAAGCCCCAAAATCTCCGGCAGCTCCGAGGATATCATAACGACGGCTTTCCCCGCGTCCGCCAGCCGATTGATCCATTTGTAGATTTCATATTTGGATCCCACGTCGATGCCCCTGGTCGGCTCATCCAGCAAAAGAATGTCGGCATCCGCATACAGCCATTTAGCCAGAACCACCTTCTGCTGGTTTCCGCCGCTCAGAAAGACACATTTCTGCCGGCAGGAAGTCGATTTGATTGCCAGTTTCCCGGTATATTCCTCCGCTATCCGGTTCTCCTGTTTTCTCTGTATGAAACCTTTGCGGACAATGCTGCCGATTTTACAGATGGATATATTCTCCGCAATCGGAAATTTCAGCACCAGGCCCAGTTCTTTCCGGTCTTCATTCACCAGGGCAACGCCGTTTTTAATCGCATCCATCGGGGATTTTATTTTCTTTTGTACCCCTTTTATTTCAATCTGTCCCTCCGAAACCGGGTCGGCGCCGAATACGGCCCGCACAAGCTCCGTCCTGCCCGCGCCCACCAGGCCCGCTATCCCCAGAATCTCCCCTTTTTTCACTTCAAAACTCACATCATGCAGCACGGGCTTTCTTCGGATATGGGTTACCCGCATAACGGTCTCATCGGTTCTTCTCCCCTGCCGGACGGGATACTCATTCTCCATGGCCCGCCCCACCATGCTGGCGATGACCTCTCTGCGGGTAGTATCCTTCGTGGCGGCGGTAGAGACCGCCACCCCATCCCGAAGGACGGTAATACGGTCGCTTAACGCAAATACTTCATCCATTTTGTGGGATATATAGATAACCGTGATCTGTTTCTTTTTCAGGTCAGAAATAACAGAAAACAGCTTCTGCGCCTCTTTATCGGTCAGTGTTGCCGAGGGCTCGTCCATGACGATCACATTTGCATCATAAGACAGGGCTTTTGCAATCTCCACCATTTGTTTTTGGGACACACTGAGCCTGCTCACCGCTATCCTGGGATCTATTTCTGCGCCGATATTTTTCAGCTGTTCTTCTGCCCGCCGCTCTATAGCTCTCCAGTTCAGTTTCACCCCTTTCTCCCGCAGCCTGCCAAGATAGATATTTTCGGCCACAGACAGAGTATCCACCAAATTAAATTCCTGGAAAATGATACTGAGTCCGGCTTTGTGGGCCTCCTCCGGAGATTGTATGTTACGTAGCTTTCCGTTCAGCCAGATCTCACCGGAATCCGCCCTGTATATGCCGTTCAAAATTTTCATCAGCGTCGATTTCCCGGCACCGTTCTCCCCGCAGATCGCATGGACTTCCCCCCGGCGGACGGACAGGCTCACATCATCCAGCGCCTTCACTCCGACAAACTGTTTGGATATATGCTTCATTTCCAGAACTATGTCATCCATATGACCCCTCCTGTCTTCCTTCATGGCTTTGTGCTGCGGGCAGGGACGCCCCGCACAAAGCCATTTTTACGGTCCTGCCATTACCAGGCCGGTGAAAACTGATCCGCGTTCTCTTTGTTGATATCCGCGATCGGTGTTTTTATCCATTTATCCAAAGTCTCGCCTTCAAGGCATTTCACCGCGTATTCCACTGCGGCCTCACCCTCCCACTGCGGAGACTGGTCTACCGTCGATACCATTTCCCCGGCCTTGACGGCATCCACGCCTTCGATGGTTCCGCTGATGGAGAACACTTTTACCTCATCCAACCTGCCTGCCGCTTTCAGCGCCTGGATCACACCGATAGCCATGTTGTCATCCTGGGCAAACACCGCATTGAGATTGTCATATCTGGTCAGGAAATCATCCATGGTCTGCTGGGCCGTCGGCCGGTCCCACCCGCAGTTCTGTTTTGCCAGGATATGGATATTGTCCTGGCCCTCCACAGCGGCCTCGAAACCACTGGTTCTGTGGATGGCAGGAAATGACCCCGCTGCCCCCTCAATGATGACCAGATTACACTCTTCCCCGTTAAATGTATTGATGATAGAATCCGCACACATGGCCGCCTCATCTTCCATACTCGCGCCAATGAAAGTCGTAATCAAATCCTCCGCCGCTTCATCGTGCTGTGTATTTACGACAAACAGAGGGATGCCGGCGTCTTTCACCATCTGCATGGTGGGAATGATCGCCTCGGAATCACAGGGGACGATCTCGATCAGATCACATTTCTGCTCGATCAGGCTTTCCACCTGGGAGGCCTGCTTCTGTGTATCCCATTCCGCGTCCAGAATTTTCAATTCCACATTGCCCATCTCTTTTGCCTTTGCTTCCATGACATCCACCATGGCCACAAAATAGGGGGCCTGATAACCGGAAATCGAAACGCCGATAACGTATTTATCGCCTCCTGCCGCATCTTGATCTCCGCCTGACTGCACGGATTGTGCCTCCTCCGGCTCCGATGCTTCGGGCGCCGCCTGGGATGCCTCCTGCCCGGATGCCTCCTGCCCGGATGAGCTTTGCGACGAACCGCCCTTATCTCCGCACCCCGCCAATAATGCCGTCAGCATGGATATACAGATACAGCCGCTTATCAGTTTTTTCCTCATAATCGTTCCTCCTTTGCTATTGACTCATTTATATGTATTGATTTCCTGATTCCTGTTTCCTAATAACATTTTTTTATAGAAAAACGTTTTTTTATAGTGTAAAAAAATATGGATAAAGAAACCTTTCCCTCCTTTCCATCATTATTTCCCATTTGATAAATGACGTTTTATGCCTCGTTTTTCCCCGGTTTTCTTTTTTTACCTGCCATTTTCTTTTCTCTCCATGCGCATTTCAGAGAAACGTTTTTCTATACTGAAAACTGTACCATAGAATTATTTCGCCGTCAACTCATTTTTATTATTCTATAAAAACAGCCAATTTTTTCTTATTTTTTTATACAATATGCCAAATCAAATCCACAGACATGGACTGTATAACTGACCACTTTATGTATCGATATTATTTCGGCCTGATACTTTTTCCAAAAGAAAAAGACGGCTGACGACAACCATCTTTTTCCCCGCCACGGGGTTACCCGACATTCTGCCTTCTTAACCGCCATATTCCTGTCTCTCACCCTAAGGCAACTGTGCAACAAGCCTCAATACCCCTCCACCTGATCAATCACCGTCCCGTCCACCGCGTTCACAGCCAGGACGATCCAGGGCGTAGGTTCCGTCTCCGACCATGTCTCCTCCGCAGAACCGGAATCAGACGTATAAACAGTGCTGCTCTCCGTTCCGTAAAATACCCAGGCCGGTACATAGAGGCCTTCCCGTTTACTGCCGTCATTCTTTACCCGCATCAGTTCTAAACGCACTGCATCCACATGGATATCCATGGACGCGTCCGTTTCCCCCTGAGACAACTTTTCAATTTTTCCCTCATAAGAAAGCGGAGTCAGCTCTTCAAATACTGCTGCTGCATCGGCAAAGGATAATACCGGCACATCTTTTTCCACGGTTTCCACCACGGATACAGGTGCCTCCCATTCCATTTCCTGTATTCCCACTTCTGACACAACGATCCTGAGCTTCTCATAGGGCCACATCAGGGAAAATTCTTCCTCATTGACATATTCCGATGCGGTTGTGGCCACGGATATGCCCTCGAATGTACGGGTATACTGAAACTGGAAAGCCGAATACATTCCGCTCCTTTCCGACGATACTCCGTCTTCTCCATTTTCGGCAAGTCCTTCCAGCAGTTCCACCTGTGTGATCTCTGCCGTAATACCCGCCGCCTGAACCGCTCCGTCAGCAAGAGCCCTGGCATCCTGATAGGTGCAAGGTAAATTTTCCGATTTTTTTTCATCCGCATTCCCGGGATCCACCGGCACGGCTATACCGGAACTGTAGGTATATCTCCCGGGTCTTTGGTATGAAAGCAGAGAAAACTCCGATGTATCCACAGACCCGCTTTCCACATACAGAGAATCTCCCTCATCGGTCTGGCATTCCAGACTATGTGTCGTTTCCTCATAAGTCCTGCCATCTTCTCTCTCATCGATTCCGGTCTGCTCCATCAAGGTAGAATCCACCGCAATTTTTTTATCCTGGCTGACCTCCGGAAGATCTCCATACATGGCCAGCCTTTCGTCCAAAATTCCCTGGAGATACTCTCTCTCATCATCCGGAAACCAGTCATCATCTCCCTGCCCGTCACCCTGCTCCTGCTGTTCCAGCTCCTCCAGCTGTTTCCTCAGTCTGACGATCTGTTTCTCACATTCACTCTTCGTAAGGCCGCCCTCCTCGACCCGGTAAGTTTCCCGTCCCTGAAACAGATAGTCGTAAAGCCCTGTCACCTGCTCCTGGGTGAAGCCGCCACTGCTCAGCCTGTACATGGGAACCGCCTCACATTCCGGCAGCAGGATGTCAGCGTCTGCACTGATCTGCAGTGTTTCCGCATCGTTATTATATTTCCAGCTGTAATGCTCCGGCGTCTGCTTCCGGTTTTCTGCCAGGGATTTTCTGTTCTCGGTGCCTCCGGCCGCCTTGTCGGTCAGAGCTTCCGTGTTTTTCCGCGTCACGATATCCGCTTCAGGCGTCCTGGCACATCCCGTCAGCAGCAATGCCGCAATACACAGAAATGCCACAATACACAGAAATGCCATATACTCTTTTTTCATATTCTCTTCTCCTTCCATACAGGCCCGTGAGCATATTTACGAAATTATCCGGAGAAAAGTATAAAAGAAATGCCATGTTGGAGTCATTATAAAAATGTAAAATACTTGTAAAAATAACAAAAAAACGAATGTCAAATTCAGCCGCCGGACAGTTTCATCGAGAATTCCGTGCCCTCCCCCGGGGTACTTCGAATCGCCAGGGACGACCCATGGAGCTGGGCAATGTTCTGACACAGAGCCAGACCCAGGCCAAAGCCCTCGCGATTTCTGGAACGGTCAATTTTATAGAAGGGCTGCGTCACTTTATCGAGTTCCTCCGGAGCCATACCGCAGCCGTTATCCCTGACGGCAAAACATCCCTCCCTGAAAGTTATATCCACGCGGCTGGCTCCGGCCTTTCGCGCATTGTCATACAGATTGGATGCCAGAGATACCAAAAGATCCATATCCCCGGAAAACTCCTCCCCGTCCTCTTCAAGGACAAGCCGGATCTGATGGTCTGCCGCCAGCGGCTGGAGGGTACGCCGCAGCAACGCAAAGAAATCTTTGGAATTTATAGTCACACATTCTATCTCTCCCTGCGCGGTGATCACCCGGGTCAGTTTATCTGACAGCCGCTCCAGCCTGCGGCTCTGTTCATCCACAAAATCCAGAGCTTCCTGCTGCTGTTCCCCGGTCAGTTTACCGTAGCGGAGGGCATAGGCATAACCGGTGATGGCCGTCACCGGGGTACGCATCTCATGGGCCAGAGCCGTCAGCAAAAGCTTCCTCTCCTCAGCCACCTGCTCCAGATCCGACACATGACACTCTACAGCTGCCGCCATCTGGTTGAAACTGTCTGCCAGACGGCCGATCTCGTCTTTCCCCTTGATCTCTATGCGGTTGCCGTATTCCCCCTGGGCGATGAGGCGGGCGCCGTTTTCCAGACGGCCGATGGGGCGTAACATCCCATACAGAAAAACAGCCTCCAGAACCGTCGCCGCCACCAGGATGAGCAGGCCCACCACAACATAATATATCGTCAAATCCCGGACATAATCCATATTGTGGGTAATATCCCGCGCCGTGGCAAACAGATATTTCTCCTCCTTGAAATTTTCCACTGTACCCATCACACAGTAATCCCGCCCCTCATGGCGAACTACCGTGTAACGCTGGTTATCATTTTCCCTTTCTCCCGTCTGTTTCATGGTATCTGTGGTCATCAACACCTGCCAGGCGTTAATACCGCAATTATTGAACACATTATCCGTCTCTGTCTGCAAAACGTACTGGGTACTGACGTCCGCCGCCACATTTGCCTGTTTCACCTGATAGTTCAGCGCTGCCCGCCACACCAGGTCGCTTATCGTCTCATCACTCTTTTCGGCAAATACTTTCCGAACTGCCGCCTCCAGCGTTTTATGTTCGGTAGCAGTGTAATTTACCGCATCCGCAATCAGAGTCCTCCTCAGAGAACGCACCATCAGAAAACAGCACAAAACCAGAGCCGCTGCCAGAAGAAGCTGAGTTCCCAGCATCAATTTCGTGCGCAGTTTCATCCTTCTACCTCCAGACGATAACCGACCTTGGGCACGGACACAATATTCAGCCCTGTCTTTTTGCGAAGCTTGGCAATGTGGACATCCACGGTTCTGGTTCCGCCGTCGTAAAGGGCTCCCCAAACTTCAGATAGCAGGCGCTCCCGGGTCAGAGCCATATTTTTATTTCTGGCCAGCAAAAGGAGCAGGTCAAACTCCATCGGCGTCATGGCCAGAGGCCGGCCCGACAGCCTGACAGCCCGTTCTTTCACATCGATCGTAACATCACCCATGAGTATTTGTTCCCGGCTCCTGCCGTTCCGCTCCAAAACCTTTTCCATGCGCACCAGAAGCTCCAGCATCTCAAAAGGCTTGACGATATAATCCTCCGCGCCTCCCTGAAGCCCGGTGAGCTTCGCCTCCAGATCTCCCCGGGCTGTCAGGAATATAACGGGAATGTTCCTCTCCCGCAGAGGGGCCAGAAGCGCAAAGCCGTCGACCTTTGGCAACATGACGTCTACCAGGGCCAGGTCGGCATGGACACCGTTCCGTAAAAGGTTCATGGCCTCCTCCCCATCATAAGCGGATATAGTTTCATAACCCGTGACAGACAGATTCATGCACAGCATCCGATGGATAGCTACTTCGTCTTCAATGATTAAAACAGTACTCATGAAATAGATTCTCCTTTCCGGCCGGTATATTGATATCGGATTGACATTTATTTACTGCACATTTAAAATAACGGTAGATCGAATAGAACGGTTCCATACAGGCCGGGACACTTGCTGCCCGGGCTGCCAGAACATAATCCATATGTGCAAAGTCCCATACAAATAAAGCAAAGGATATAAAAACCATGTTTAAAAAACTCTTTCACAAACCGTCTCCTCAGCCGCTTTCCTACGACCGTGAAAATCTCCGGCCTGTCCTTCGGTGCAGTATCTGTACAGGGGAGCAGGTAGCCGGGTTTCAGGATATACATTCAGGAAAATTTGAAGAGATCCAGCTCATCCGAAACGAGGACGAGCTGCAGGATTTCCTGAACCGCTACGGTATCACTCAAATAGATAAAATTTACTGATTCGCATCTTTCCCCGGCAGTTGGGCCAAAATCACAGCGGCAAAAACCAGGGCGCACCCGCAAAGTTCCCGCAGGGAGGGCGTCTGTCCCAGGAGCATGATACCTCCCACCATGGAAAATACGGATTCCATGGACAAAAGCAGCGTCGCCGTCGTCGGCTCCGTGTACTGCTGCCCGATGATTTGCAGGGTATAGGCTCCGCCGCAGGACATCACGCCCGCATAGAGAAGGGTCACGCCGGCCGCCATCAGGCCGTCCAGAGAAGGTTTCTCCAGGGCAAACATACAGACGGAGGACAACAGGCCCGAGATCAGGAACTGAATGCAGGACAGCCGCACACCGTCCACATGCCGGGCAAAATGATCGATAATCAGGATATGTATCGCAAAGAAAAAGGCACAGGCAAGGATCATCGCATCTCCCGCCGCCGGCGTCAGGGAACCTGTCATGCTGAGCAGATAAACTCCCGCCAGACAGATCACTACGCAGAACCATATCTTTGCGGGAACTTTATTGTGCAGGAAAATACCCAGAACGGGCACCAGTACCAGATACAGGGAGGTCAGGAATCCTGCCTTTCCCACCGTCGTATACAGGATTCCTACCTGCTGCAGACAACTGGCTATACACATCACGATACCACAGGCAATACCCACTTTCCACAGATATACTTTTTCCTTTTTACCCGGCGCGGCATAACCCGGTTTTTCCTTTTTCTGCCTGTCCATAATATATATCACAGGAACCAGCGCCGCCGCTCCGATCAGGCTCCGCACCGCCTGAAAAGTAAAAGGGCCCACATATTCCATGCCCACACTCTGAGCTACAAAAGCAAATCCCCATATGACCGCTGCCAGAAGCAGGGCAGCGCTGCCATACCATTTCTTCATCTGTATCTCTCCTTTTTTGGATTTCGGAAAAATCACGCACAGGTCCGCCGGTACATCATCTGCCCAATTTCCGGAATACCCCGGCTATCATACCACAGCAGTCAAAATCACACAATCTTTTTATTTTTCTTTTTACAGATGGCTATGAGTATGATATGATAGGTCTGAAAAAACACTGGGGTACATTGATTTGATAAAGCGTTAAATCACTGAGTCCCCAAAGGAAAGAAATGAGGTGCAAAAATTGAAACTAAAGAAAATGCAGATCGTCTGCCTGGCTCTGTTGGCCATCCTGGCCGTTTTACTGTTCGTAAGCTTCCAGACCCCGGGACAGATCGCCGATCCTGAAAACTACGCCTGCAGGGCATACTCCACAGTATTCTCCCTGCTGCCACCGGTCATCGCTATATCGCTGGCCCTGATCACCAAAGAAGTCTATTCCTCTCTGTTTGTAGGTATTGTCACAGGAGCCCTCCTGTATGCCAACGGTAACCTGGAGCTTACGATCAACACCCTCCTTTTTAATGAGGAAGGCGGTATGGTCTCCAAACTGTCCAGCTCCGGTAATGTAGGCATTCTGATCTTCCTGGTCATCCTTGGTATTATGGTGGCTTTAATGAACAAAGTGGGCGGTTCGGCAGCCTTCGGCGCATGGGCCTCCCAGCACATCCACAGCCGTGTGGGCGCTCAGCTGGCTACCATGGTCCTCGGCGTCCTGATCTTTGTCGATGACTACTTCAACTGTCTGACTGTGGGAAGCGTCATGCGGCCCGTCACCGACCGTCATCAGGTATCCCGCGCCAAGCTGGCCTACCTGATCGACGCTACTGCCGCACCGGTATGTATCATCGCTCCCATCAGCTCCTGGGCCGCAGCCGTGACTTCTTCCGTTCCCGAGGATTCCGGCATCAACGGTTTCACCATGTTTCTGCGGACGATCCCTTACAACTATTACGCAATCCTGACACTGGTCATGATCATTTATATTACTGTAACAAAAACAGATTTCGGCCCCATGCGCATCCATGAGAAAAATGCATTAAACGGTGACCTTTTCACCACGGAAGCACGGCCCTACGGCGGGCTGGATGACGAGATCGTATCTCCCCGGGGGAAAGTTATCGATCTGGTATTCCCGGTAGCGGTACTGATCTTCTGCTGTGTCATCGGAATGATCTACACGGGCGGATTTTTCGACGGAGAGGATTTCGTCACGGCCTTTGCCAACTCTGACGCTTCCATGGGCCTGGTGCTGGGTTCCTCCTGTACCCTGCTCATCACTTTCCTGTTCTATATGCTCAGAAACGTGATGACCTTTAAAGATTTCACCGACTGTATTCCGGAAGGATTCAAAGCCATGGTGGCGCCGATCCTGATCCTGACCATGGCCTGGACATTGTCCGGCATGACCGGTCTGCTGGGAGCCAAATTCTTTGTAGCCGACCTGGTGTCCGGCTCCGCTTCGGGGCTTCAGGGATTGTTTCCGGCCATCATCTTCATTGTGGCCGCCGGACTTGCCTTTTCCACAGGCACCTCCTGGGGTACCTTCGGCATCCTGATTCCGATCGTGTGCAACGTATTCCCCAGCGGAGAGATGCTGGCTATCTCCATCTCTTCCTGTCTGGCCGGTTCGGTCTGCGGCGATCACTGCTCGCCGATCTCCGACACCACGATCATGGCTTCCGCCGGCGCCCACAGCGACCATGTAAACCATGTATCCACCCAGCTTCCCTACGCTCTGACCGCGGCGGCCGTATCCATGGTCTGCTATATTCTGACCGGGTTTTTGGGCCAGCTCTCCGGCAGCCTTCCCGTGGCGCTGATCTGCCTGCCCCTGGCCATCATTCTCATGATCGTCACGCTCACCGGTATCCGGATCAAAACGAACAAAGATCAATCGTAACTGTTCAGTACCTTGACAGTTACGACCAATCATAAAAGCAAAATAACAGAGAGCTGTTCCGAAAAACAGACATCTGAAGCCTAAAAGCCGCATACGGGGCCATTCCCTGTATACGGCTTTTATCTGCTAAACGGATTTATACCCTGCGTTTTCAATAATACTTGCTTCCGTCGCCTACAACATTGCTTTCATCCTCATATCCCAAAAGCTGTATCGTCCCGGTTTCTTTATACTCCTGCTGCAGAGCCAGATACCTCTCTTTTCTTTCCTGTATATGGTCATACACATTTTCCAGAGTCACATACGTGCCAAACCCCTCATAGGAGTCCTTCCCGGTGATCGTATCCACAATGAGATCCGTGACCTCATACAAAAAATGGCCCTCGTCACAAAAATTATACGGATTCATATCAATATCGTTGTAACCGCTGAAATCCCAGTAATCTGTAATGACAGCCAGTTCCTCCATATACTCCCAATACGCCTCGCACTCATGCTCGCTCATCTCTCCAATGAACGCCGGGGCCACCACCAGCATAAATTCCACCCCCTTCTCCCTGCACAGATCTCTGATCTCCCGGATGGCCGCCAGATTCTCCTCATAAGCATCATGGGAGATTTTTTTGGTAAAAAGCCGTTTCATCTGCTTATCAAAATCCTCTAATACCCGTCTTTCGGCAAATGCCTCCGGATCTTTTGCCCTTGCACGATAGTATTTCAACAGATTCCTGTCCCCCGTATCCGCATTATAATAAGATGGCAGCGAGCCTGCATCCCTGCGCTCTTTCCATGTATCCATAGCTACATGCACATCCTTGAACAGAAAATCCAGCCTCTCAAGAAATACACTGTCCCCCTTGACCTGTGCCGGAATCACACACACATCCCCCATATATTGCCGGTCATATCCGCGCACCTCACCGCCGCTTAAGTTCATTACAATCTTCTTTGCGTCCGTATTCTCCAGTATATATTTCGCGTAGTAGTAATAATTCTGTACACTTCCCCCTGACGCCCACACATTATAATATCTGTATCCGTCCAGTTCCCTGAGCTTTTCCGCCTGGTAACTGCCTGCTTTGGATCCCCCTACAATATACGCGTCATACTGGTCTTTGTAATGCCTGATCCTCTCTGCCTCCAGAAAACGCATATAATATTCTGTGTTCAGCTGAAAATCAATCCTGTTGTAATCACCGCCAATAAAATGAAAATACCCAAAAGGATCCACAAAATAATTCATACCGGCGATCCAGAGCATAACACCGAGAACTATCCCTACAATTGCGAGATTCCACCTTCTATATCTGTTCGCCATGCTTTTCCTCCCTGATACACTGCTGACATGCTGCTCTCTTAGCCAGACAGCACATCGTCAAACTCAAAATTGAAAATACAAAAACTGCACTACCTGGTCCATACCGCTTAGGCAAACCGCCAACAGTACACCTGTATAGGCCAGCCAGACCGGCCCTGGCCTGAATTTTTCCGACAGAGTTTTCGTAGTCGGGGCCAGATAACAGATAGCCAGACCGATCAGAACCAGAATTCCCAGTTCCATATGTTCTAAGCAGAAATGATAGATCCGCCAGGCAGCGGCATGCCATCCGTCTCCAAATAAGCCGCTGAAACAAAACATTCCCTGATATACGGCCCAGGCATCCGCCATATTTTTCGCTACAAAGATTACTCTGGTCAGCACGATACATAGAAATGTCAGAAACATCGCCGGAATACGGGGCGTTTTCTTCTTATGATAGCTGCGATAAGCCCCTATGCACACGAGAAGCCCGTTGATCAGCCCCCACAAAACAAAATTCCACCCTGCTCCATGCCAGATTCCGGATACCAGGAAGGTTACCATCGTGGCCATATAATAATTGCGCCACCGGGAACCTTTTCGGAAATAGCTTTTAAATACATAATTGCCCAAAAACCGGGACAGAGTCATATGCTGCCGCTGCCAGTACTGCTGCATATCCGTGGAGCGAAAAGGAGCATTAAAATTCTCCGGCAGCTTCACACCAAACATATAACCCAGACCGATGGCCATATCCGTATAGCCCGACAGATCAAAATAGTAGGACAGAGAATATTCAAGAGTATAAAACCAGGATTCCAGCATAGTTACGCTGTCGGGCACATGGCTGTAAAATGTCTCCGCATCCACATTCATCGGGTCGGCCAGAAGCATCTTTTTTGCACAGCCAATAGTAAATACGAATATTCCAAGCGCTATCTTCTCGTGATTGAGCTTGAGATTTTCCTCTTTCTCAAACTGGGGCACGATCTCACCGTGATGGACGATGGGGCCCACGATCAACTGAGGGAAAAAGGTAATAAAAAGAAGATAATGGAGAATATCATACTCTTTTGTTTCCCCTTTATAGGAATCCACCAGAAAGGCGATCAACTGGAACGTAAAAAAAGAAATGCCGATAGGCAGCACAATATTCCGCAGGGGAATATCCGTACCTGCGAAAGCATTGATATTTTCCAGAAAAAAATCTGTATATTTAAAATACCCCAACAATCCCACATTAGCCAGGACGCCCATTATCATGAGAATTTTTCTCTGTATCCTATATACATCTTCCCGCATGTGGCTCAGGCATGTGCCCACAGCATAATTTCCGAACACACTCCCCAGAAAAAAGGGAAAAAAAGCGGGACTTCCCTGGGCATAAAAGAAAAGGGAAGCCAGCACCAGCCATATCTTGGACAGTTGGTAATAGCGAAAATGATTTAATATGTAGTAGCCGAAAAATACAACAGGTAAAAATACCAGTATAAACTTATATGTAGAAAAAATCATCCTTTGCCGCCGCTCCCCCTACTCCTTCGATTTCCAGTTTTCCGTAAAACACTCCAACGGAGTAAAAAACAGATTTTCCATCAGCATCATAATCACGCCCAGGCTCAGAATCACAATCAATGTAATCGCCGTATTGGCCGTATTCCGTCCTACGTTGAGAACATACCCCATACCGTTCGGTACCCCCACCAACTCTGCCGCGATCACGGCTCGCCAGGCGAAACCCAGCCCCAACCGGAATCCGCTGACCAGATATGGGATAATACTGGGGATGATGCAGTATTTAACAATCTGCCATCCGCCTGCATCCATAATGCGCAGCACCTGGATCAGTTTTTCGTCTACCTCCATAACTCCCTGCAGCGTATTGGTAATAATCGGAGAGAGAGCCCCCATGGTGATGATAAATACCGCCGCGCTGTCCCCCAGCCCAAACCAGAGGATGGCCAAGGGCACCCAGGCAGCGCCCGGGATCGGGGCAAAGAGACGGAAAATAGGGTGAAGGAAATTGCGGATTGTCTCGCTCATACCCATCAAAATACCGATGGGCATACCGATGACAACAGCCAGACAAAAGCCTTTCAGCACCCGCAGCAAGCTCACCCATATATTATACAGGAGATACCCGGTCTTTATATTTTCCCATAATTCCAGGGCCATCGTACCGGGATCGGGGAGCAAAAGCTTTCCCCGATCCACATCGACCCTTCCGAAAATGCCGGTGTTGGAGGCTGCATACCAAACCGCCAGCAATACCGCAAAAGAAAAGCATCCCCGTAAAAACAGTACAAGTTTTTGATTCATACACGTATCCTTCCATCCCCACTTCGGAACTTATCCCAACAGGGACGTATCGATCAACTCCTCTGCCTTTGGGAGCTCCTCAATGTATTCCAGATCATAGAACCACTGCAACGTATCCATGATGCCCTGCTCGTCCAGCGTATAATTGTAATCGATCCGTTTCCGGGCATTTTCTACGGTGGATTCATCCAGACTCAAAATATCTGCCAGCACCGCGTTAGCGGAATCATCTGTGTTGACAAAATCCACTGTCTTTTTATAGATATCCAGAAATTCCGCCAGTTCATCCGGATGCTCATCGATCAGGCTCTGAGTCGCAATGACCACGTTGACCGGATAGAAAGAATCGCTGCCCGTCTCCTCACGAATCTCAACAGGCGAATCATATAGTACACGTATATCATCATAAGCGGCCTCTGCCTGAGCAGCATAGGGCTCCCAGGTGATGATGGCATCCACCTCCTTCGTCACTTCCAGCACACTGGCCATATCTGCAGGCTTCATGCCCGGAACTGCCGTAATGTCATCGGCCGACAAACCGGCGGACGGAAGAATCTTTGCCCGCAGCAATGCGTCTGTCACTGTACCTATTCCCGGCTCAGCCACAGTCTTCCCTGCCAGATCAGCCACGGATGTAATACCTGTGTCTTCTCTCGTCATCAACACATGGCCGCCGCCATTGGCCGCCGCAACAATCTTCAGGGGTACACCTTTGCTGTACCAGGTAGCCACCGGAGCCACTCCTACAAAAGCAATATCCATTTCGTCTGCTGCAAAGGCCTCCATCAAAGCCGAACCGTCCGAGAACTCCAAAAGTTCCATGGAAATGGCACTGTCATCGAAATATCCCAACTCCCTGGACACATAGGGTGTAGCCGTGCCAAGGGCCAGATTCGTACCCACCCGCAACGTTATTTTGTCGCCTTCCGCATCGGATGCCGGGGTTTCCCCGGATACGCTCTCTTCCCCTTCACTCTCTTCCGACTGTGCGCCGGCCGGCTGAGATGATTGGACAGTGCTGTCCTCCGATGATGCACCGCCACATCCCGCCAGCAGCATTCCCGTTATCAGTGTCATACAAAGCAATTTTTTCTTTAGCATATTTTTCTCCTTGATCTTCTTGTACTATATTACACTTGACCTGAACCATACATTTCCAACAGCTTCAACCTCTGAATCTTGCCGTTGCCGCCCTGGGGAATCTCTTCCACAAAATAGATATACCTGGGCACTTTATAGTAAGCCAGATGCTCCCTGCAGACTGCCAGCACCTCCTGCTCGGAAAGAAATGTACCTTTCCTCAGCTTAATAAATGCAGCCGTTTCTTCCCCGTAGATTGCATCCGGCACCCCCACAGCGGCAGCCAGTTCCACCTGAGGCATTCGATAAAGCACTTCATCCACCTCTCTGGGAGAAAATTTCTCTCCCGCTCGATTGATCAGCTCTTTGATGCGCCCCGTCAGAAACAGATAGCCGTCCTCGTCCAGATAGCCCATATCGCCACTGTGGAACCAGCCGTCCGCGAAAGCTGTTCGGTTTTCATCCGGTTTATGAAAATACCCCTCCGTGATATTTTCTCCCTGTATGGCCACCTCCCCCTCTCTCATAGGAGGCAACTCCGCACCGTCCGGATCCAGAATACGGATCCGACAGCCCACCGGCATTCCCACCGAACCGGCTTTGCGCTTTCCGGGCGGAAGAGGATTGGTCGTGATCTGACTCCCTCCCTCGGTGATTCCATAGGATTCAATGACAGGCACGCCAAACTCCCGCTCAAAGGCTTCCAGCACCGCCACCGGAAGGGAAGCCGAGGCAGACCGGGCAAACCGCAGGCTCCGGATATCCCAATTCCCGGCTTTCCCCCGCGACAGCAAATGCGAATACATAGTGGGCACACCGCTAAACCAGGTCACCCTATATGTATCAACATATTCCCAAAAATGAGTCACACTGAATTTCCTGGCTACAACGATGCGGCTTCCCGTCAGGATAGATGAGATCAGCGTAATCACCAGCCCGTTTATATGGAACCACGGCAGTACACAGAGCGCTGTGTCATCCCGGCTGAGCTGATGCCCCTCACAGATGTTTCCGGCTTCGGACAACAAATTGTGATAAGTGAGCATCACACCTTTAGGTGACCCGGTAGTTCCTGATGTATACAGAATCATAGCCAGATCTTCCTCCCGGATCCCGGGCAGTCCTTCCTGCCTGCAAGGAGCCTCTTCCTTCAAAATATACAGCCAAAGGCCGTGGTCCAGGATCTCACGTTTTCCCCGGGCACTTTCCGGAATGTTTTCCGCAAACTCTTCCGTAGTCAGTATATACCCGCACCGGGAATCCCGGAGCAGATAGGCGATCTCGTCGGCCCGCAGAGCCGTATTGGCCGGAATGGCCACGCCTCCGCCATAACTGCAGCCAAAATAGCTCCGGATAAAGTTCCGGCCATTGGCGAGCAGCAAAAGAACCCCCTCTCCCTTCTCAAGCCCCCAATAACCAAGACACTCTCCCATCTGTCGGGCCTCCTCACCCAACTGCCGGTAGGTCATCCTGTCCCCGGAAACCGGCTCTACCATAAAACATTTTTCGCCCAGATCTTCCGAACGGTTCTCCAGCATCTCCCGAAATGTCTTTTCTATAAACATCTTTCCTGCCTCTCCTGCTGCTCCGCCTGAATCCGCCCAAGCTGCAATATATGATTGCGTAAATCGATAAATTCCGACCTGTTCCGGTCCCTGGGCCTGGGCAGATCCACCGATATAATATCCTGTACCCGGGCCGGCGAACTGGTAAACACCACAATCCGATCCGACAAATACACCGCTTCGTCACAATCGTGGGTGACAAGGCAGGTTGTGTAATGGTTTTTCTCCCACAGCCGGATCAGTTCCTCCTGTAAATTGATTCTCGTAAAAGAATCCAGAGCCCCAAAGGGCTCGTCCATTAAAAGGATGTCCGGATTCATCACAATAGCCCTGGCAATTGCCACCCTCTGTTTCATGCCACCGGACAACTGATGTGGATATACCTGCTCAAATCCTTCCAGTCCCACCAGCCCGATAGCCCAGTCAGTCTTTTTATCCACACTCTCTTTATTCTCTCCACGGATTTTCAACCCGGCGGATATATTTTTCCGCACATTCATCCACGGAAACAGCACGTAATCCTGAAACACCATCATCCGGTCACTGCCCGGTCCCTTCACTTTCTGTCCATCTACCAGCACCCGACCCCCATCTGCCGGCAAAAGTCCGGCAATCATCCGCAGCAATGTAGATTTCCCGCAACCTGACGGCCCTATGAAAGATACAAACTCGCCGTCCTGAATGGTAAATGTAATATTATCCAATACCTGAAAACGGGTGTCTGTCTCATCTTTCCGAAGATGATTCTTTTTAAAATACTTTGTCACATTCTGAATGGCAATCAATATCGGATTCTCCTTTGTATTCAAGGGCCGGCTTTTCCGCCCTCCCGAATAAGTGCACAAAAAAATACTGTCTGCGTGAAACAGGCAGTATATTAAATGGCTTATATGGAATCTGTATGAAATTATAAAACAAATCTCTCAGTTAAATATATTTTTCACCGGCATCCGAAAATAAAAGGTTGTTTTACCGTCCTCACAGCTCACGTCCACCCGGGCATCATGGATATGAGCAATTTCCTGAACTATAGCCAGGCCGATTCCATAACTGCCACTGCGTGTCCGTGATTTATCTGTTTTGTAAAACGCTTCCCAGATGCGTTCCCGGTCATCCGGTGACAGGTTCCCACCTTCATTGGCCACGGCAATAGTATACTCATCCCCCGTAATTCTGCCTGTCACCCATATTTTTCCCTCCGGCCTGCCATACTGGACCGCGTTTTTCACATAATTTGTAATCGCCCGTTCCAGCAGCATCCGATTTGCACAAACCTCCTGGGAAGCATAGCGAATGCTTATATCCGCCTGGGAAAAAACCGTATCTGCCTGTCGCCTGATATTCTGGAAAACCTCCTTGATGTCAAAGTCCTCTTTCGTATATACACTCTCTCCCTTCTCTATCCGTGACAGCTCCAGCATCTCCTTCACCAATTGATCCATAGCCTCACATTCTTCAAGAATGATCTCACAAAATCTGTTTTCCCGCTGTCCCTTTTTAAGAGCCAGCTGCAGATTCTCCGTATAACCCTGTATGGTAGTTAACGGTGTACGCAGCTCGTGAGTGAGGTTGCGTATCAACGTTTTCCTGCGTTCGAGTTCCCTCTGCATTCCCTCGATACTCGCTTTCAGCTTGTCGGACAGCTCATCCACCGACTTAGCCAGCACACCAATTTCATCATTCCCCCGAAAATCCAGTTTTTGATCAAAATTCAACTCCGATATATTTTTTGTGACCTGACTGATCCTTATGACCTGCATCATGAAAGACCGTGTCAGGCATATCCACAAGACACACCCCATGACCGCAATGACAATCCCGCTGGTCATAATAAAAGTCGTAATCAACCGTACAAGCTGATCCAGGCCTCTGATAGATTTATTCATCAGCACATAATGATTTTCATCCAGTTTCTTGATAAAATACAACCTTTTTATTTGGTTGGCGTCGTCAGTCCGTTCCACTACGTAGGGATCCATTCCGGCCTGCAGATATTCCTCGAAGGCTTTCTGATTTCCCTTATGGTTTACGCTGTTGTATTTTGAAGAAAAAAACTGCTGATCCCCCCCTCCCTCTTCTTTCTCAAAAAACGCGAAGGAGATCAGCTCTTTATCATATATTTCCGAACATATTTTTTCCAGACTTTCCTTCTCGTATTCCTCTGCCCGTATCGGCTCTATCTCAGCCAGACAGTTCTCCATCTGTTGCCTTGAATCCCAAACCATGAGAGGGCGCAGTGCTATCTGACAGACAGCGCCGAGAACGATCATACAACTCAGAACAGCGAAAAAAAAGGTCAAAATCACTTTTGACCTCAACCCCAGCGTCCTTCTCATCCCCTTTGCACCTCCCCGTCAAAGCAGTACCCCACTCCACGAATCGTCCGAATGTATGCGCCGTTATCCCGCAGTGTGCGTCGAAGCATTTTGATATGGGTATCAATCGTGCGGTCATTTCCTGTATAATCAAACCCCCATACTTTCTCCAGGATCACATCTCTTTTCAATACAATTCTGCTGTTTTGCATCAAAAGCAGGAGGAGATTGTATTCCTTCATCGTCATAGCGATCTCGGAATTTCCATCGTATACCTTGCACTCGGCCTGGGAAAGACGCAGACTGCCGCACCGCAGTTCTTCCCGTTGTTCCAGAGCCCTCTGCTGGATCAGACGTTTTGCCCGCTCCAGAAGAATAGCTCTCTTAAATGGCTTTGTCACATAGTCGTCAGCGCCTTTCCGCAATCCGCGCACCTCACTGTCCTCGTCACTCAAGGCCGTGAGCATCAGAACTTTCACACTGAAATGCCTTTTCACATAATCCAGAATTTCCCAGCCATTCAGCCCCGGCATCATCACATCCAGAAT
>DPJQ01000102.1 GCA_003542935.1 Lachnospiraceae bacterium
CGAAATATTCTATATAGGAACCGAAAATCAGAAATACATCTATAAATAAGGTTCCTATACAGAAATTATCCAGGTATAATATTTTGTAACCGTTTTTTATGCAGATCACTCTAATATACGTAAGATAAAAAGCCGGGGTCTTTTGACCGGGGCAATGTGTGGCGCGGTTGGCATAACTGATGTTTCTAAATCCAGGTACCGGATGACGCACGAGGATAGGAGGAATAGTTTTGGAAGCAAAGGAGACGGAAAAGCTTGCCCGAAAAGCCATAAAAGGAAACGCGAAAGCGTATGGCAGGCTGATCGAGGATCAGAAAGAATATCTGTATCGCATGGCATATCTCTATATGAAAAATGAGGCGGAAGCGCTGGATGTCGTCGGAGACTGCATTTTAAACGGGTTCAAAAGTATTTCCGGGTTGAAAAATCCGCAGTTCTTTCACACCTGGCTTACCAGGATTTTGATCAATACCGCCAAGAGCCGTTTGAAGAAAACGGTTTGGATGGAGGATTATGACCAGCTCCGGAATGCAGCGCCGGAAGAGGGACTTTCTGTGGAGGAGAAAATGGATCTGCACAGGGCCATTGACCGGCTGCCGGACAAGTATCGCACGGTGGTACTTTTGAAATATTTTTTCGATATGAAAACCAGGGAAATTGCTTATGTGATGGAGATCCCGGAAGGGACCGTAAAAGCGTATCTGAGCCGGGCCCGGGATGCGCTGCGCAGTGATTTGAAGGAGGATTACAGATATGCGAATTGAAAAATATCCGGTAAACATACCGGAAAAGCTAAATGATGTGGTTCATGAAAAGCTGGAAATCATCTATAAAAATCAGAAGAAAAAACGCATGAAAAACTGTGCGGCGGCCATGGGCGCTGCTGCTGCAGTGTTTGCCGTGGCGACAATCACCTGTGTGACGAACCCGGTTATGGCGTCGAAACTGCCTTTGATCGGCCACATTTTTGAGCAGATGCAGGGAAAGATTGCCTATTCGGGAGATTACAGTGAGACGGCGGTTTCGGTCATTGACAGTGAGAAAGACCGTTCGCAGGGGAAGGATAAGGCGGTTTGCACAAAGAAGGATGGAGATTTGACGATGACAATCTCCGAGGTGTACTGCAACAGCCAGGCGTTATCCCTGGGGCTGATGCTGGAGTCTGAAAAAGGATTTCCGGATACGGCAAGGAGCGCAGAGAATGATATGCCGCTGGTCACCCTGGAGATGGATCAGACATACAGTTTTACACCGACGCCTTTCCTTCAGTGCGCGGCAGATCCGGATGGAGATTTTGTGGATGAGCACACGTATATAGGTGTTTTGCGTATTCCTCTGCGGGGAAGCAAAGATATCGATGAGACGGCATACGAGGAGGCTTTGCGTGCGGGGAAAGATGCTGATTACGATGCCCTGGTAAAAACCGTGGATATTCCGGAAGAATTTCAGGTGCATTTGAAGTTTACCCGCCTGATCGGGGACAGGGCAGCGTACGATCCGGAGGAGCAGGAAGAGGAGATTTCCGCTTCTGTTCTGGATATGGAAGATATACGTGAGGAAGATATCTATCCGAATACACAGGCAAATTACTGGTATGACGGTGCGTGGGAATTTGATTTTTCCGTCTGCAGAAATGATTCGCAGACGGTTACGGTGGATATCCGGGATACCAATGCATATGGAATCGGCCTTAGCCGCGTCACAAAAACCCCTTATGAGATAACGATGTATCCGAATGAAAAAACGGCACAGTTATGGGAGGAGCTGTATATCCCGGTTGTTCTGGATGCCGAGGGCAGATTTATGGGCTGTTTTGAGACAATTCCGGTGGGCAGCCACGATGTTTCTCATGTGGATGTGTACATTATAAAAGATTCTCTATGGCGGGATGAGATCGTACCCCTTTACCGGATCAGGGATTTTCCTGCAGAAGGGGAGGAAACGGCAGAGGGAAAGACTCTTAAAGAATTCTGTGGGGAAAACAGTCTGCATCATACCGCCGTGGATTTTCCGGAAAAAAATGAGTGAAATATGTTACCGGCATTGCCCGTGAACCAATGTCAGTAACTTAAGCTATGCTTGAAAAGCTTAAGTTACTGACATTGTAACTGTTAAATCAGCAAATCTTCATACACCTTTTCCCAAAACGAACCTGCCGCCATTGCACTGGAAACCGTATACGTGTACACGGCATTTTAAACCGTCTCTTTATAAAACCGGATACTGAATTTCGCCCCTTTAATAGGATTGTTTTCCACCTTGATGGTGCCGCCCTGGTTTACAATGATCATCCGGGACAGGGCCAGCCCGATGCCGTAGCTGTTCTCATTGGAATCTTTTCCCTTATAAAAGCGTTCAAAAATGTGGGGCAGATCCGCCTTTGCGATCCCCTTTCCGTCGTCGCGGATAAAGATCTCCACATAGACAGGATTTTCGCGGCCGCGGATCTCCAGATGCCCGCCGTCCGGCATATGCTCCATGCAGTTTTTCAGAATGTTGGTCAGCGCTTCACAGGTCCAGGAGACATCGCAATCCACCTTCCCCTCCGTGTCGATGTCCAGCTGCTGGTTCCGCAATTCCATGGGAATAAGCACCGGCTCCGCCGCTTTTGTGACCAGATCCCGCAGTGAAACAACCTCCTTTGTGAACAGTACCGTCTCTGCATCCAGCTTCGACATCTTTAAAAGGCTGGTAATCAGCCAGTCAATGCGCCCCAGCAGCCGGTACAGATCCCGGGTCAGCTCCAACCTCCTCTCATTGCTGACCTCCGGCTCCGACAGGAAGGACACCAGCAGATTGATGGAGGTGAGCGGGGTCCTGAGCTGGTGGGAAATATCCGCCAGGGAATCCGCCAGATAGGCTTTGTCATCCAGAAGCTGCTGTTTTTGTTCCCGCAGCCGGACGGTCATTTTGTACACCTCATTCTGCAGGACTCCCAGCTCCCCCTCCGCATATTTTTCCAGGAATATCTGGCTGTTTCCATGGAGGATGCGGTCGATATCCAGAGAAAACGACGCGATCCGCCGGTATCTTCTGCTGGTAGCGACCCCGTGGCACAGCAGAAGCAGCAGACATAGAAACAGGGTAAACAGCCCGAAATCCCTGTCCCATACGGCGGCAATGGCCGTTCCTGCTGCGGATATCCCCGCCATGGCAAGAAAACTTTTTATAACCTCCTGATTTCTCATCCAACCCATCACAGATCCACCTTATATCCCATCCCTCTGACCGTTTTTATGATCTCCGGCTTCTGGGGGTCGTCCTCTATCTTCTCCCGCAGTCTTTTGATATATACGGTCAGCGTGTTATCGTTTACAAAATCCCCGGCCACATCCCAGATCGTCTCCAAAAGCTGCGTTCTGGACAGAACCGCCCCTCTGTTATTTAAAAAGACCAGGAGCAGACGGTATTCCAGCGCCGACAGGCACAGATCTTTTCCGTTTTTGCTGGCGGTACCTTTGACCGTATCCACAGAGACCGTTCCCAGCTTCGTCACGGTTCCCGCTCCGCCCGTGAGCCGCAGGACATTTCTGATCCGGGAGACCAGCTCCCGGGGGCGGAAGGGCTTGGGGATATAGTCATCGGCCCCCAGGTCAAACCCCGTCACTGTGCTGTACTCGTCCCCCGACGCGGTCAGAAAGATCACCGGCAGGCCGTAATCCGCCTTGATGGCCGAGCATACGGAAAAACCGTTGCCGTCCGCCAGAGAGATATCCAGCAGCACCAGGTCAAAGGCCTCCCTCTCCAGGAGGCCGAGGGCCCCCTTTTGTCCCGGCTCACTCTTCACCCGAAATCCCTCCGACTCCAGAAACTCGGTGAGATTGGCAACGATGCTCTTATCATCTTCCACTAATAATATTTTTGTCATGAAGCTGCTTCTCCTTAAAACATCCGTACACTGAATTTTTCCCTAATTATATGTCATGCAAAACAAAAATCAATACAAAGAACCCGCACAATCAATTCTTTCAATCTGCTTTCCTCTGCGGTATTTTCCCGCAAAACAGCCGTCTGTTTGCCGGATACAGGGCCTTGAACTGCTGAAACGGTTCTTCATACTGCCTTACACGAACCGGGTCAGGCTCCACAATGTCCCGGTCCAGCCTGGTGATACACCGGCAGGCCTCCGAAAAATCCCGATAGGCTCCCACGCCTACCGCTGCCGTAACCGCCGCACCTACAGCCGCCTGTTCTTTTACCAGACTCCTGCAGATTTCTTTTCCGAATACGTCTGCAAGAATTTCACGAAACAGCCTGCTTCTGGATCCACCGCCGGATGAGATTATCCTGCTAAAAGAAAGCCCCATATCCTGCAGGATCTCCAGGGAACATTTTTGGTTGAATACGATCCCTTCCATCGTGCTCCGTATCATATCGGCCCTCGTATGGTTTAAGTCAAGGCCAAAATATATTCCGCGGGCCTCCGGGTCATTCCATGGCGTCCGCTCGCCATTTAGATAAGGCAGAAACAGCAGGCCGCCGCTTCCAGCAGGAGACCGCGACGCCAGAGCCGTCATCTCCTCGAAGGAATCCATATGTAAAATATTTTGTTTCAGCCATTGCAATGACACTCCGCCGCTCAAGTTGGCCCCCGCCATCATCCACATACCTTCCCGTACATGGCAAAAGGTATTGATCCGGTACAGAGGATCACACAGCGGCGCATCCACCGCACAGGCCACCTGACTGGCCGTCCCTACATTTGAGACCAGGATTCCCGGTTCCATTATGCCGTTTCCCACAGCCTGCATCAATGTATCCCCGCCCCCACAGACAACAGGGGTTCCCTCCGGAACCCCCGTCTCTGCATAACTCTGCCGGGTACATTTTCCCACAAGTTCACTGGATTCAA
The DNA here is from genome assembly GCA_003542935.1 of Lachnospiraceae bacterium. Taxonomy (GTDB): domain Bacteria; phylum Bacillota; class Clostridia; order Lachnospirales; family Lachnospiraceae; genus UBA11957. The sequence continues at coordinate 4,853 of DPJQ01000102.1, forward strand.
AACATGGTACAAAAAGCTCCCTGGGAATGCCCAGCTTGTCCAGGATCCCCCAGGCCCAGTCCCGATGCGCCGTATCAAACACACCGGTTCCGGAGGCGTCTGTCATATCTGTCCCCCATTCCCCGCACATTTTAAAACGGATATAATCTTTGGGCAGCATGACCCTGTATGCCCTCTCAAAATTGCGTGGCTCCTCTTTCCGCACCCACAAAAGAGAAGCAATCAAAAACCCGGTGCCCAGGGTATTCAGCGTAATCTGCCTGTACTGCTCCTCGGGTATTTGCCTGTAAAGGGAGGTGATGGCTTCCTCCGAGCGCTGATCAGCCCAGATGATTGCTTTTCGCACAGGGCTGTCCTCCCGGTCTGTCATTACCAGTCCGTGCATCTGTCCTGAAAAACCGATCCCGCAGAGGTTTCCCAAATGCTCCCGGCATCTTCCGGTCAGCTCACACAGGGCTTCCCGAACCGCCCTCCACAGAATCTCCATATCCTGCTCCGCATACGTTGCCCGGGGCTTATCCATGCCGTACTCCCTCTGGGACAGGCCTGCTACACGGCCATCCTCTCTCATCAAAACGGCTTTTACACTGGATGTCCCCAAATCCACTCCCATAAAATACCTCATATTACTGATCTCCTCTCCGTCAGGCCAACATGTTGCAGTCCCCGTTCAAATATAACGCATTCCACGCGCATCGACAAGACTTTATCCGTTTACCACCGGATGATATTGACAGAAAACTCCAAACCAGTTATAATGTTTTTAGTTCGTATCATGAACCTTTTGTACATAAAGTGAACGTTTTGGGAAGGAAGCATAACAGCCCGGTTTGCCCTGGCTGTTGCAAAAATGCATACAGAAAGGAGACACAGATGGCAGAAACAAGACAGCCCCGAATCGAGTGGGCCAAAGAATGGCTAAAGACCACAAAATCCCTTTACATCAACGGCGAATGGGTGGAGGGCCGCGGCCCGGTTCTCGAATCGGTCAGCCCCATAAACGGCGAGGTAATCGGGCATATCCGCTGTGCCGGCGAGGAGGACATCGACCTGGCGGCAAGGGCGGCCAGGACGGCCTTTGACAACGGCTCCTGGACCCGGGATATCAACCACAGAGAGCGCCGGAAGATCATGCAGAAGATCGCCGCCACGCTGATGGAGCACATCGAAGAGATCGCCACCATCGAGACCCTTGACAACGGCAAACTGTTTACCGAGTCCTGCGAGGACGTCACCAACGTGGCCGATTTCTTTGATTACTATGCCGGCTGGACCGACAAGATCTACGGCGAGACAAATCCCGTACTGGGAGACTTTTTCTCATACACCAGAAGGGAGCCTGTGGGCGTATGCGGCCAGATCATTCCATGGAACTATCCCATGGATATGGCCGGATTCAAGCTGGCGCCGGCGCTGGCCTGTGCCAACACCCTGATCATCAAGCCCTCCAGCATGACTTCGCTGTCCCTGGTGCGCACTTTTGAGCTGATTGACGAGCTGGGGATTATGCCGAAGGGTGTCATGAACCTGATCCTGGCTACCGGTTCCATGGGATCGGCCATCACCCGGCATCCGCTGATCGACAAAGCCGCTTTCACCGGAAGCACGACGGTGGGACGGCAGCTGGTACACGACTCCGCGGACAGCAATCTGAAATCCGTGAGCCTTGAGCTGGGCGGCAAATCCGCCAACATCATTTTCGACGATGCGCCGAACCTGGATTACGCCATAGACCGCTCCTTCGTGGCAATCATGTCCGGCAAAGGGGAAAAATGCTCGGAGCCCACCCGGCTTCTGGTACAGCGCACCGTGTATGACAAAGTCTGCCAGGGCCTGGCGGAAAGATACAAGACCTGGAAGGTGGGCGATCCCTTCGATCCCGCTTCCAGCCAGGGTGCCCAGGTCTCAAAAGCACACTTTGAGACGATCATGGGCTACATTGAGGCCGGAAAGGCCGAGGGCGGACGCCTGCTGTGCGGCGGTGACCGGAACGTGGAAGGGGATAACGCCAAAGGCTATTTCATCAATCCCACGATTTTTGTGGACTGCAACAACGACATGAAAATCGCCAGGGAAGAGATCTTCGGGCCGGTTCTCACCGTAATCCCCTTTGACACCGAGGAAGAGGCCGTTGCCATCGCCAACGACACGAGCTACGGCCTGGCCGCCGGTTTCTGGACCAACGATGTGGCGAGGACACAGCGGGTGGCCAACGCCCTCCAGGCGGGACAGATCTTTATTAACCGCTACGGCTGCTATGACCCGGCCAGCCCCTTCGGCGGCTACAAGGAGAGCGGCTGGGGCCGGGAATGCGGTTCCCGTTCTCTGGAACTGTACACAAAGGCAAAAGCCATCTGGTATGCGCATGAATAACCGCAAATGCGGAGAACTGCCTGAAACCATGCCAATCACTTAACGACTTTTCTGACGCGGACTGCCTCTGCAGCCATATGCCGGACGGACAGAGACAGCACCGCAATCAACATGGGGGAAATGCATATGAAAATGAAAGCGGCAGTAATGATGGAACTGGGCAAACCATTGGAGATCCGTGAGGTCTGCCTGGATAAGCCCAAAGCTCACGAAGTCCTGGTGAAGATCGCGGCCACGGCAGTATGCCACAGCGACCTGAATGTACTTAACGATCCCACCACCCCGATTCCCCAAGTACTGGGCCATGAGGGTGCCGGCACCGTGGTAGAGGTGGGGGACTATGTGACCACCTGCAAACCCGGCGACAAGGTAGCTTTGAGCTGGGTTCCCTACTGCGGAACCTGCGAGAGCTGCAAAAACGGCCAGGTCAGCCTGTGCGAGTCGGCCTTCGGCCCCATGTACGCGGGAACTCTTATGGACAATACCTCCCGCATGACTTTAGACGGCGGCCCCTGCTACCACTCTTCCCTGTTGTCCACCTTCGCGGAATATACGGTGGTGCCGGATATGAGCTGTGTGCCCATGCCCGAGAACATGAACCTGACCGCCGCCTGTATGATCGGCTGCGGCGTCGCCACGGGCTTCGGCGCCAGCGTGCGGGCCGCGGGTGTGCGCCCCGGCTCCTCCATCGCCATCTTCGGCATCGGAGGCGTGGGGATCAACGCCATCCAGGGAGCCCGCATCGCCGGGGCCAGCCGGATCATCGCCTGCGACGTCAAGGATGAGAACCTGGAAGCCGCCAGAAAATACGGCGCGACGGATACGCTCAATACAAGAAATATCGCCGACGTGGCCGGAGCCGTCAAGGCCCTCACCGGGGGTATCGGCACGGATTATGCCATCGACTGCACCGGCATCCCCAAAGTAGGAACCGACGCGTGGCTTTCTGCCAGAAAAGGCGGTACCGTTGTTGTGATCGGAGCCTACCCCGAGGACGCCACCCTGACCCTCCCTGCGGGCAGCTTCCACCGGGTCGGCAAGACTCTGAAGGGAAGTTTTTACGGGGATGTGAATCCCTTCAACGATTTCCCGAGGATCGCTCAGCTCTACCTGGACGGCCGATATGATCTGGACAGCCTGATCATTGAGGAAATAAAACTGGAAGAGATCAACAAGGCTTTTGACGCTTTCCTGGATCCCACGGCAAAAAATATGGGCCGCTACGTGATTACTTTTGGAAGCTGATCATCTGTGCCCTGTCCCGCAGCTGCCGGGGCAGGGTACACTGTACTCCGATCAACATTTCCAAAATTTTATATAAAACAGAATTTTTCCGGTTTATCCGGAGGAGGAGACATAAAGCAAATGCGAATCGAACACGACTTTCTGGGAGAAATGGAGATAGAGGATTCTGCCTACTACGGTATACAGACCAAACGGGGTCTGAGCTACTCCGCCAGATCCGGCCGTTCCTTCGGCCAGGACGCCTTTGTCCTGATCTACAACCTGGCCGCGATCAAGCTGGCCGCGGCCCAGTCCAACTGCCTGTCCGGAGGGCTGACCGAAAAACAGTGCCGGGCCATTATCCAGGCATGCCAGGAGATCATGGAGGGCCGGTTCATGGATCAGTTCCCCACAGACCTGTTCACGGGCGGCGGGGGCATCACGGTTCACATGAACGTCAACGAGGTGATCGCCAACCGGGCCAATGAGATCCTGACCGGCCATAAGGGTTACGATGCCATACATCCCAATACCCATGTCAACATGAGCCAGTCCACCAACGATGTACTCCCCTGCGCCTTGCTGCTCTCTCTGAACAGTCTGCTGGAGGATCTTGCCTATTCCACCAAAGCCGCCGCCATTATCACCGACAAGAAGGCAGAGGAATTCAAGGACGTGGTAAAGATCGGGCGGACCTGTCTGCAGGATGCCGTCCCCATCACTCTGGGACAGGAATTTTCCGGCTACGCCTCCGCCCTGCACCGGCAGGTAACGCTCTTACAGGAGCTGGCCGACGCCTGCCTGATACTCCCCATCGGGGCCACGGCGGTGGGGACGGGCGTGGGGCTCCAGCCGGGCTACATCCTGCAAGCGGAAAACTGCCTGTCCAATATCCTGCACAAGGATATCCGCGTCACCAAAAATTATTTCGACGCGTTTCAGAACAGCGATATCTACACAAGGATTTCCTGCGCCTTGAAGACGCTGGCCGGCGTGCTGTCCAAGATGGCCACGGACCTGCGGCTGATGTCCTCCGGCCCCCGGGCCGGCTTCCACGAGATCAATCTGCCCCGGCTTCTGCCCGGCTCCTCCATCATGCCGGGCAAAATCAATCCCATCCTGCCGGAGCTGGTGATCCAGGTCTGTTTCCAGATCAACGGAAACGATACGGCTATCTCCATGGCGGTGGATAACTGCGACTTGGATCTCAACGTGTGGGAGGCGGTTATGACGAAATGCCTGTTTGAATCCTGTACGCTCCTCAGCCGAAGCATCGACGTCTTTGCCCGGGAATGCGTGGCGGGCATCACGGCCAATGTGGACGTGTGCAGGGAATACGCGGAAAATTCCACGGCGATCTCCGCCATCGTGTCTGCCGTCTGGGGCTATGAGACCGGAAGCAGCGTGGCCAGGGAGGCCGTGGAAAAAGATATGACGATCTATGAGGTGGTGGTCTCCCGGAGACTCTTAGACGAGGAACAGGCCAGGGAGCTTCTGGATCCGCTGACTCTGGTGGATCCGATAAAAAATCAGAAAAATATCGCGAAATACCAGAAGCTTCTGGGGTTCGCATAAATTCGCAAAAATTATACGGAAAAACAAGCCGGAAACCGTTGTATACCAATCATACAACCGTTTTCGGCTTATCTTTTAACACATCTTTATCGTCTAATACTGCGACAGCTGCTGTCCGATCTGCCTGCCGCACTCTTTGAGCATGGGCACCAATGACAACATCCGATCCAGCGTCAGCCTGGATTCGGGGCCGCAGACATTGATGAAGGCGGCCGGGAAGCCGTTTTTCAGGATCGGGGTGCAGATGCCGTTTTCTCCGTCGTTATTCTCTCCCAGGATATAGCTGTAACCGTCGGCCCGGATTTGGGCGAGCTGACCGCGGATCACGTCGGGATCCACAATGGTTCGCGAAGTCACCTTGGACAGAGGCTGGTTCAGAAGCAAATCCAGCTCCTGCTCATCCAGATAGCTTAAGAGCATTTTCCCTGTGGATGAGGAATGGACGTGGGATATCTGATTCAGATAACTCTTTACATGGATGCCATGACTCGAGTAGATCTGGTCGATGGTCAGTGTACCGCTGAACCGGGGCACTGCCAACAGGATATCCTCATTGACTTCTTTAGACAGCTTCTTTAAAAAAGGGCGGCTGATCCGCATCAGCGGCGCATACTGCTGCATCAGGTTCAGGCACAGGCTGGTGGCATTGTAGCCCAGGGCATAGCCCCGGGACAGATCGTCACGCTCCACAAATCCGGAATCTTCCATGGTATTTAAAAGCCGCCATACCGTGGTACGGTTTAAACCGGACATCTCCGAGAGAATTGCAACGGAGACGGGTTTTTCCATCCTGGCTATGATTTTCAGAAGAAACAGGGCCCGCTCCACTGACTGAACGTTCCCATTTTTTCCTGTGTTTTCCATCGAACCGCCCCCTGCTATTCCCTGGCCACTCCGGAATCTCTGGCGGCCTGGGCTACGGCCCGGGCCACGGCCTTGCCCACGCGGGGATCAAAAGCCTTGGGAAGAATATAGTCTGCCGTAAGTTCTTCATCGGAGATCAGGCCCGCTATGGCATGGGCGGCAGCCAGTTTCATCTCGTCGTTGATATCGCTGGCCCGTACGTCAAAAGCGCCGCGGAAGATGCCCGGGAAAGCCAGTACATTGTTCACCTGGTTGGGAAAATCGCTGCGGCCCGTGGCCACCACGGCGGCACCGCCCGCCCTGGCATCATCGGGGAATATCTCCGGCGTGGGATTGGCACAGGCAAAGATGACCGGATCCTTCGCCATGGTCTGCACCATTTCCTTCGTCAGCACGCCGGGCGCCGACACGCCGATAAAGACGTCCGCTCCCTCACAGGCCTCCCTCAGGCCGCCCTGCCGTTTCTCCAGGTTCGTTTGCCGGGCAAGCTCCTCCTTATAGGGATTCATGCCCTTTTCCCGTCCCTCATAGATCAGGCCCGTGCGATCCACCAGGCTGATATGTTTAAAGCCGCCGGAGAGAAGCAGGCGGGCGATGGATATGCTGGCCGCCCCGGCGCCGTTCATGACGATCCGCACATCCTCCTTCTTTTTGCCGATCAGCTTCAGCGCATTGGTCAGACCTGCCAGAGTGATCACCGCCGTGCCGTGCTGATCATCGTGGAAAATCGGGATATCGCAGCGCTCCTTTAACTTTCTCTCGATCTCAAAACAGCGGGGCGCCGCTATATCCTCCAGATTGACGCCGCCGAAACTCCCGGATATCAGAGCAATGGTATTGACGATCTCATCCACATCTTTGGACTTCACGCACAGAGGGAAAGCATCCACATCGCCAAAAGCCTTGAACAGCACACATTTTCCTTCCATAACAGGCATACCGGCCTCGGGACCTATGTCGCCCAATCCCAGAACGGCAGTGCCGTCCGTGACCACCAGACAGAGATTGTGCCTGCGGGTGTATATATAGCTTTTGTCCACATCTTTCTGGATCTCCAGACAGGGGCTTGCCACACCGGGGGTGTAGGCCAGGGACAGGTCGTCACTGTCATTCACCGGAACCCGGGAAACTACTTCGATTTTACCCCTCCATTCGCTGTGAAGACGGAGGGCTTCTTTTCCATAATCCATACTATATTCTCCTTTGCCATGATTGTTCGTATTACGAACAATATTATAGCAACCCTTTCCCTCTCTGTCAATATTCCGGATGCATTTCCATTCAATTACACATATTTTGAACCGTACATGCAGACTAAACTGTTATCATTTTACACATATTCCCGAATTTATCCCTTTTCATGTTGACAGAATAACTAATATGACGTTATAATTGACATACCAAAATACGAACAAAATGTTCATAATGCAAACAATTATAAAAACATTTGTAACTGTGAAGGTACTGAACCAATGTCATTTACTTAAGCCGTTACACAGATGGCAGCGTCCGGGCTTAAGTAAATGACATTGGTACTGAACAGTTACAAACATTTGCAGTATGGACATTTTGCGGATGTAAAGATATTTAATCAAAAAAGTTCATAGTGAGGAGGTTGGCATATGCTGGACAACGCGGAAAAAATCCACCGGCTTTCCATGCAGATCATGGAAAAAACAGGTATGCTCTTTCACCATCCCGATGCTGTCAGGATACTGAAAGAGCACGGCATCCGCATGGAGGGCCATGTGGCCTATTTTACGGAAGATCAGCTCATGTACTGGATTCACAAAGCGCCGGCGAATATCGATCTGTTTGCGGAAGATCCCCGTTATCATGTGGCCCTCGGCGGCCGCAGGAGTTATTCGGCCCCGCCGTCGGGCTCACCCCAGATCTCGGATCAGACAGGGGAAAAGAGACCCGCCCTGGTGGAGGATTACGTAAAACTGGTGAAACTTTTTGAGGCGAACCCCAAATACAAAATCAACGGCGGTATTGTCGTCTTTCCCGACGATGTGCCGGTGGATAATGCCTGCCTGATGATGTACTACGCGGCCTACACCCACTCGGACAAAGCTCTGATGACGGGCACCGGCAATTACGGCGAACTGGAAACCCTGATGCAGATGGGTATCGCGGCCGCCGGTTCACGGGAAGAGTTTGAAGCCCGTCCCCGGATGCTGACCATCGCCAACGCCAACACACCGCTGCAGCTGGATCACAAGATGACGGAGACCATCCTCACTTTCGGAAAATACCGGCAGCCCTGCGTCATTGCCTCGGCAGCCATGGCAGGCACCACCTCGCCTGTCACACTGGCAGGCACCATCGCCATGGTAAATGTGGAAGTGCTCACCAGCATTGCCCTGGCCCAGATGGCAAACCCGGGATGCCCGGTGATCTACGGCTCCCAGACTACCACCGCCGATCTGCGGAACGGGGCCATCGCTATCGGCGCACCGGAGGGGGCCCTGTGTTATAAATATTGTGCGAAGATGGCCAAATACTATGGCCTTCCCTGCCGGGGCGGAGGATCCCTGTCCGACGCCAAGGTGGTATGTGCCCAGGCGGGTTATGAATCCATGCTCACCTACATAGCCTGCCGCCAGAACGAGATGAACCTGATCGTCCAGAGCGCCGGGATCCTGAACGGTTATACCACCGTCTCCTACGAGAAGGTGGTCATGGATTTTGAGGTCATGGACTATGTGGACCGCTATCTGGCCGATGTGGATGTCAATGATGAGACCGTTCCCGTGGATCTGATCGACGAGCTGGGACGGGAAGAATCCTATCTGCTGGATGAGCACACGCTGGAATGGTGCCGGAAGGAGCCGCTGACGCCGAAACTGGCCGTCCGGGGAACCTCATCCCACCCCGCGGCACAATTTGACGAAAATATTCAGAAAGAGATGGAACGGCTCTGGGATTCCTACAAAAAACCGGAAAGAGACCCGGCCGTACTGGAACAGATGAAAGAGCTCCTGGCTCGACGCGGAGTGGACAGGAGCCTGGCCGAACGGGTAGAAAATCTGTAAACAGCAAATATTCCGGCCTGGGCCGGACAATTACAATGATGGCTTTACATTATTAAATATAGAGGAGGTTTACTATGGGTTACGACATCAATGAATTCAGCCTTGACTTTTTCTCTCTCAAGGGAAAAAACGCAATCGTGACGGGGGGGAACAGCGGCCTTGGCCAGGCCTTCGCCCTGGCTCTGGCAAAGGCCGGCGCCAATATTTTCACCTTCGCCTACGTGGATGACGACGGCACGACACAGAAGCTGATCGAGGCCTGCGGGGTGAAATACTACTTCATGCAGGGCGACCTGACTGAGGACGGCATGTGCGACAAGATCGCCGACAAGTGCGTAGAAGTCTACGGCTCCATCGACATCCTGGTGAACTGTGCCGGCATCTGCATCGTCAAAGATGTGTTGGAATTCACCAGAAAAGAATGGGATCCGATGATCAACATCAACCTGACCGGCGCCTTTGATTTAAGTCACGCCGTAGCCAGGTACATGATCCCCCAGAGGAGCGGCAAGATCATCAATATCTGCTCCCTGTTCTCTTTCCTGGGCGGTCTCGGCTCCCCGGCTTATGCGGCCATGAAAGCCGGCCTGATGGGTCTCACGAAAGCCTACGCCGACGAGTTGGGCAAATACGGCATCTGCGTAAACGGCATCGCGCCGGGTTATTTCCAGACGGCCATGACCAGCGGTACCGGCAGCGCCAACGAACACGATGAAAAATACATAAAGATCAAAGAGCATGTCCCGGCGGACCGCTGGGGCGAGAGGCAGGATCTGATGGGCGGCATGGTCTATCTGGCCAGCAACGCCTCCAATTATGTAAACGGCACGCTGCTCGTCATCGACGGCGGCTATCTGGTACGGTAACGGACAGTTATTGGCTAACCGAACGCCGACTGCCCCGGCTCCATATTCTGAACGGGCTGGGGCAACGCTCCGACGAACTAACTGCTAACTGCGACGTAAGACGCTCAGGAAGAGCCTTCGCGCCTAAGTCTCCGTAAGCAGTGGATTTCACCT
>DPJQ01000167.1:0-8632 GCA_003542935.1 Lachnospiraceae bacterium
GCTGGGCGGCCAGGGCATGCAGATTGCCGTCAGCGATAAAGATGTGGTGGAATACATCGGCATCATCAACCGCTACACCCAGGAGCATCCGATCCTGGTGGACAAATATATCGTGGGCAAGGAGATCGAGGTGGATGCGGTGTGTGACGGCGAGGACATCCTGATCCCCGGTATCATGGAGCATATCGAGCGGGCCGGTATCCATTCCGGCGACAGCATCTCCGTCTACCCGGCCCAGACCATCAGCGAGACGTCGAAGGCCACGATCGAGGAGTATACCCGCCGTCTGGCCAGGGCCCTCCATGTGCGGGGCATGATCAACATTCAGTTCATCGTGAGCCAGGAGGACGGCGAAGTCTATGTGATTGAGGTCAATCCCCGCTCCAGCCGTACCGTGCCCTATATCAGCAAGGTGACGGGCATCCCCATCGTGCCGCTGGCCACGAAGGTGATCCTGGGCCACAAGATCCGGGAGCTGGGGTACACGCCGGGATTGCAGCCCGAGGCGAAGCATATCGCCATCAAGATGCCCGTGTTCTCCTTCGAGAAAATCCGCGGCGCCGACATCAGCCTGGGGCCGGAGATGAAATCCACCGGCGAGTGTCTGGGTATTGCGGAGAGCTTTAACGAGGCGCTTTACAAGGCGTTTCTGGGTGCCGGCATCCGTCTGCCGAAATACAAGAACATGATCATGACGATCCGGGACGACGCCCAGGAGGAATCCCTGGATATTGCCCGCCGTTTCAAAGCGCTGGGCTATAAGATCTACGCCACCAGGGGCACGGCCCAATATTACCGGGCCAACGGCGTCCATGTGACCCGTACCAACAAGCTGGAGCAGCCCTCGCCCAACCTGATGGATCTGATCCTGGGTCACAGGATCGACCTGGTCATTGACATTCCCTCCAACGGTGTGGAGCGGGCCAGGGACGGTTTTGTGATCCGCCGGAACGCCATCGAGACGGGCGTGAATGTGCTGACTGCCATCGACACGGCCCGGGCGCTGGTGTCTAGTCTGGAAAATACGGATATCAGCAGGCTGACCCTGATCGATATCGCCGAGATTTAAATTTGCCAGTGGGGCCGTTGCGTGATATAGTAGAATAGTACAGGCCGCCATAGGGCGGCAGGGAAATAGAGATACGGGAAATCGGGCTATGCAGCGGAAAAAGGACATGAGAGACCGCCCCGGCTCATAAATTGAAAAGAACGACCGGAGGAGAACGGATATGCCGGAAATGCTAAAAGTAATTATTTTGGGGATCGTGGAGGGGATCACGGAGTGGCTGCCTATCAGCAGCACGGGCCATATGATCCTGGTGGAGGAATTTATCGAGCTGGATGTCCGGCCCGAATTCCTGGAGATGTTCCGCGTAGTCATTCAGCTCGGCGCCATTATGGCCGTGGTGGTGCTCTACTGGAACCGCCTGTGGCCCTTCCATTTGAAGAGAAGCGGTGGCAGGAGCTGGTTTGCCAACCGCTGCGAGAGCGGAATGGGGAAAAAATTGCAGGATTTTGCGGATTCCTATGTGGATATGGGGAAGATCGTACTTTGGCTGAAAATCGTAGTGTCCTGTCTGCCCGCCATGGTATTCGGCCTGCTTCTCGATGACTGGATGGACGAACACCTGTACAATTATGTGGTGGTGGCCATAGCGTTGATCGTTTACGGTGTTCTGTTCATTGTGATCGAGAACTATAATAAGAGGCGGCAGCCGAAGATGACGAAACTGAAACAGATATCCTTTCTGACTGCGCTGTACATCGGCGTATTCCAGGTGCTGGCGCTGATCCCGGGTACGTCCCGTTCCGGCTCCACGATCATCGGCGGCATACTGCTTGGCACCAGCCGGGAGCTGGCGGCGGAATTCACCTTTTTCCTGGCTATCCCGGTGATGGCCGGGGCCAGCCTGTTAAAACTGATGAAATTCGGGTTTGCCTTTGAAAGCCAGGAGATCGCGATTCTGCTGGTTGGCATGGTGGTGGCTTTCCTGGTGTCCATTCTGGCCATCCGGTTTTTGATGGGATATATCAAGAAACATGATTTCAAGGCTTTCGGGTGGTACCGAATCGTACTGGGAATCCTGGTTCTCGGATACTTTGCGGTACAGAACCTGGGTGCCTGAATACGGCGGTTTGCAGGAAGCGCAGACGGACAGTATGGATGGGTAATAGGTTATAGATAAAGAGGCTGCTGACATTGGGTCACGGAGTAGACAGTGGCAAAAAGAGAGGTATCTGTTATGACGAAGAAAAAAGTAGTAGTAGCGCTGGGGCATACGGCTCTGGGGAAGACGCTGCCGGAGCAGAAAGAAGCGACAAAGAGGGCGGCCTGTGCCATCGCAGATCTGGTGGAGGCGGGGGCTGAGGTGGCGATCACCCACAGCAATTCCCAGCAGGTGGGGATGATCCACACGGCTATGAATGAGTTTGGCAAGGTGCACGAGCACTATACGGTGGCGCCCATGTCTATCTGTTCGGCTATGAGCCAGGGATATATCGGGTACGACCTGCAGAGCGCCATCCGCACGGAGCTGTTAAAAAGAGGTATCTACAAGCCGGTCTGTACGGTGCTGACCCAGGTGCTGGTGGATCCGTATGACGACGCTTTTGACGAGCCCACAAAGGTAATCGGGCGCACGCTGACTGCTGAGGAAGCCGAAGCGGAGGAATACAAGGGCAATTATGTGACGAAAACCGAGCAGGGCTACCGCCGTATCGTAGCGGCGCCCACGCCCCACGGCATTATCGAGATCGATTCGATCCGTGCCCTTCTGGATGCCGGGCAGATCGTTATCGCCTGCGGCGGCGGCGGTATTCCGGTGATGCAGCAGGATCGCGGCCTCAAGGGTGCCAGCGCCATTGTGGAGAAAGATTACGTCTGCGGTCTGATGGCCGAGCTTTTAGACGCCGACGAGCTGCTTTTGCTGACCGGGGTGGATCAGCTCTCCACCGGCTACGGCACGGATCGGGAGGAAAAGATCGGCCTGATCACCACCACGGAGGCCAGGCGGTATATGAGAGAGGAACAGTTCGATAAAAAGACCGTGTATCCCAAGCTGAAAGCGTCCGTGGAATTCGTAGATCAGCGCCCGGGCCGCTCGGCGGTCATTACTTCCATGGAAAAGGCGAAGGAGGGGTATCTGGAGAAGGCGGGAACGATCATAAAGTAAACATGTATGTAACAAAAGGGGGCAGTCGGGAAATAGACAGCCATGAACAAGGGGAGCCAGCGGCCCATGCGGTCTGCTGGCTCCCCTTGACTTCGTAAAAAAAGAAAAAAGGGGCTGTCGCTTAATAGCGGTTTTTAGCCCCTTCTAGTTACTTTTTATGGGTCAGGAATGCGCACTGGCTGCGCATTCCGTGAGAACATGATTCAGTAGGAGTGAGGGGCGGCTTTTGCGTAGCAAAACTTGGAATGCCGCCCCGAATCGTTACTTTGAGCGGCCCCCAGGCCGTGAAAAGTAACCCCTTTTAAAAATTATCATCCTGTTTACAGCGCTTAGACATTGATTTTGCCTGTTTTTTTGGGTAGAATTATACTAAGTTTATTGTGAGCAAAAATCAAAGGCGGCAAGTACTTCAAAGCAAAAAATTATGGATACCAGGAGGCGGCAAGATGATTTTGTACCACGGAAGCAGAGTGATGGTTGAATCACCTGAAATTCGGATTCAAAAGTATAACAAGGATTTCTATTTTGGGTTCTACTGCACTCTCTATCCGGAGCAGGCAATCCGCTGGGCAACCCGCTTTAGTGGAACCGGTTATTTGAACGAGTATAAATATACCCCAAACGAAACCTTCAAAATCAAACGATTTCCGGAAATGAGCGAAGAGTGGCTGGATCTTATTGCATCCTGCCGCTTGGGGAATTCACACGAATATGATATTGTGGAAGGACCGATGGCCAACGATACGATTTTCAACTATGTACAGAACTTTGTGGATGGAAAAATCAGCCGGGAAGCGTTCTGGGCGTTGGCAAAATTCAAAAAGCCAACCCACCAGATCAGCTTTCACACCGCCCGTGCGTTGACGGCTCTGACTTTTGTGAAAGGAGTGGAGGTTCACAATGAAAAATAACAGTGCTCTGTTTTATACTTGCAGTTTGATTGAGTTTATCGGGCGCGGGCAGAAGCTGAAACGGTCTGAGCTGGTAAAACTCTTGGGAGGGAAAACCATTGCCCGCATCTATCAGTATGCGGATGTATTCCACTGCGAACCGATTGAAAAGACTGCCGGGGATTTTATCGAGAATTGCAGCATTCCAACCGGCAATTTTGACAATGTAACCTCCTGCCGCTACACTGTACCGGATTACTGGACGATTGGCGAAGTGTACGAGCGGCTGATTGAAGATGTATGCGGCGAAGACGAAGATCATGTGGTTGAGCGGCTGATGGAAGTGTACACGTCGTGGATTGACGATGCCTTGTCCAACTACAACACGGATTTCTACTATCAGCCGCGTGATTATATTTGGGAGTGCTACAAAGAGGGAAAAATCTGCGCATGAGGATATGGGAGGCCTTTGTAACAGTTCAGCTACTGGCTGAACTGTTACAGGCCTTTTGTAAAAGGCCACAAAAGCATAATTTCGGTTGTGGCAAAGAAGGATGAATGCAGTTATAATAAGGTACTGAACAGTTACAATAAAACAATGGAAAACGGAGGTTTTGGAAATGAATCTATTGGAAACAATGCAGAAAAGGCGCAGTGTCAGGAGCTATACAGGGGAAACCGTAACGGAAGAAAATCTGACGAAGACCCTGCAGGCCGGGTTGCTGTCGGCTTCGGGACGGGGGATCAGGCCCTGGGAGTTTATCGTGGTGCGGAATAAAGAAACATTAAAAGCCATGGCTGAGTGCCGCGTGTCCGGTTCGAAAATGCTGGACGGCGCCGATTGTGCCGTCGTTGTGCTGGGGGACGAGACAAAGACGGACGTCTGGGTGGAGGACTGTTCCATAACCATGGCTAATATGCATCTGATGGCAGACAGCCTCGGCGTGGGCAGCTGCTGGATCCAGGGCAGGCTGCGGGAGGCGCCGGGGAACCGGACGACGGAGGAATATCTGCGGGAATTGCTGCATTATCCGGAGAAGTACAGGCTGGAGGCGATCCTGTCTTTGGGTATGCCCCAGACACACCCTGCGGCCTATGAGCTGGAGCAGCTGGCGATGGACAAGATACATCGAGAGGAATTTTGATGGGAATTTTTCTTAATCCGGGAAATGAAGGATTCCGAAGTGCCTTGAGATCGCAGATTTATGTGGATAAGACAGGATTATTGGAATATACAAACGCTGTACTGGATTCCGAACAGCGGTATATCTGTGTGAGCAGGCCGAGGCGTTTCGGAAAATCCATTACCGCTGAAATGTTGGCTGCGTATTATGACAAAACCTGTGATTCGCTGGAACTTTTTCAAGATTATCAGATCGCGTCCAATAAGCATTTTCGGGAACATTTAAATAAATACGATGTCATCCACATGGATATTAATTTTTTCCGGGGTGCGAATAAACCGGAGAAAAAGGTAGTGGATAAAATTCAATATTCAGTGATCACCGAACTTCGGGAATGTTACCCGGGATGCATAGCTGATGATGAGGATTCTTTACAGGTCGCTCTGGCGGATATTTATAAAACTACAGGGGCCAAATTTGTGGTCATTATTGATGAGTGGGACGCCGTTTTCCGTGAAAGCAGAGAGGATGAACGGGCACAGACAGAATATATTGACCTGTTAAGAGGGCTATTCAAGGATGCTCCGTCTAAGAAGTTTATCAAGCTTGCCTATCTTACAGGGATACTGCCGATCAAAAAATAGGGAACAGAATCCGCACTGAATAATTTCGATGAGTTTACGATGCTGGAGGCAGATGTGCTGGCAGAATATACGGGTTTTACCGAATCGGAGGCGGCCCGGTTGTATGAGAGATACGGTATGGATTTTGAACAGGCAAAACAGTGGTATGATGGATATACGTTGGGAAAAGGGATACATGTATACAATCCCAAGTCTGTGGTGGATTCCATACGGAGAAGGAGGATCGGAAACTACTGGGCCGGTACGGCAACCTATGAATCCCTGAAAGGCTATATCTGTATGAATTTTGACGGCTTGAAGGATGCGGTTGCCCGAATGCTGGCAGGGATGAGCTGCAAAGTGAACCCGTCAAAATTCCAAAATGATATGATGTCATTTAAAAGCCGCGATGATGTTCTGACATTGTTGGTTCATTTAGGGTATCTGGCGTATGACAGCGCTTCCAGGAGCGTGCATATCCCGAATGAGGAAGTGAAGGCAGAGTTTGTAAATGCAATAGGAGACGTAGGATGGGAATCTGTGATGGCTGCGGTTGATGCGTCGGATCAACTGCTGGAAGCAACATGGCGGGGGGACGGGCAGGCCGTCGCGGAGGGCATAGAATCTGTTCACATTGCAAATGCTTCTATACTGAATTATAATGATGAAAATTCTCTGAGCTGTGTCATAGCGCTGACCTATTATAATGCGGTGAAAGAGTATATACTGATTCGTGAGATGCCAACGGGAAAAGGCTATGCGGATATTGTTTTTTTGCCTAAGGGATATTCGGACAAACCGGCTATGGTTGTGGAGCTGAAATGGAATAAATCAGCCCAGGGAGCGATTGAACAGATCAAAAACAGAAAATATGTACAGGCATTGGAGGGTTATAGCGGAGAAATACTGCTTGTCGGCATCAACTATGCCAAACAGGAGAAAAAGTACACCTATCATATCGAAAAAATGTAACGGAAGAAGGGATATCATCATGATTTTCAAAAATAACCGGCAGGAAGTATATGTCACTATGGATCAGGAATTATTTATGAAGGCGAAGGATGTTCTGGCAGGGGAAGGGATTGATTACAAGACGGAAATTGTCAATAACAATCTCCGGGCCGGTATGGGCGGCAGTGCGGCGGTGAGCCGCGGAGGCGGCACGAAGGATAATTACCGGATCCTGGTGGAAAAAAAGGATCGGGAGAAAGCGGAATATCTTTTACGGCAGGTGCCGTGACAGACTGTTGGATTAGTTTTGCGGAGAAAGAGTAAAAAAGCATGATTGTGAGGTGGATATATTGAGGAAGGCGCTGTGAACCAGCGCCTTTTCGTAGATGAGTGCGGTCTGATATTACAGTTCAGCCCGTAGCCGAAGGGTAACGGTCAAATTCAGTGAAAATAGAATAAACTTGAAAAATGGACGGAGCGGGAATATACTGGATAAAGGATAAAATCAATAAAGAAAGAACAGGGCGAAAATATATTGATTTTTCTGACATTCCTGGATGATGAAAAAGACAGACAAAAATTTGAAAGGCTTTATGCCGCTTACCGAGACAGCAGATGAGGAAATGCATACGGGAGAGCTGCAGTTTGAAATTTCCCAGGAGGGGTAAAAATCAGGTCAAGGCTTTCGGCTGCTGCCACGAGGTGTTCGGCACACAGGAACTGCTTGCAAAGCCGGCGGAAAAAGAGTATGGTGTAGAGAAGATCGAGAGAGACGACTGGGGGTGCAGCTCATATGAAAACAACGGATCAGTGGAACTTTATAGCTACCTGGAAAATGTCTCTGGAAGGAGTCCGTCGCGCTTCCAGGGTTCTGGGGGAGGGACAGAGCCTGGAACGGGCAGTGGTGGAGGCCGTAAAAACGGTGGAGGATGAAGTGGCCTACTGCTCTGTCGGATATGGGGGACTGCCCAACCGGAACGGAGAGGTGGAACTGGACGCGGCCTATATGGACGGAGACACTTTGAAGGCCGGCGGCGTCATGGCGGTTCGCGATATCAAAAATCCCGTGGAAGTGGCCTGCAGATTAAGCAAGTATGAGCGGAATTGTTTTCTGGCGGGAGAGGGGGCCATGACGTTTGCACGTCGGCACCGGTTCGCACTGCGAAATATGCTGACGCCGGAAGCCGCAGAAAGATTCAAGACGGCAAAGATAGAAAAGGATTTGCTGGAACGTCAGGAGGCCTATGACGGCCACGACACGGTCTGCGTGATTGGCCGGGATGCCGGGGGGTCCATGGCCTGCGGCGTGTCCACTTCGGGGCTGTTTCTCAAGCATCCGGGGAGAGTGGGGGACAGTCCGATCATCGGTTCCGGATTTTACGCGGATTCCGGTGTGGGGGCGGCAGCGGCAACCGGAGTGGGCGAGGATATCATGAGAGGATGTCTCTCTTATGCCGTCGTGGGACGGATGGCCTGTGGCTGTCCGGTGCAGGAAGCCTGTGAGAACGTTCTGGCGGATCACACGGCAAAGCTGCGGCGGATCGGCAGATCATGTGGGAGCATGTCGGTGATCGCCATGGATCGGGAGGGAAGAGTCGGCGCGGCCACCAACCTGGAGCTGTTTCCCTTTGCGGTGGGAAACATGGCGGGAGAGTGCCATACAGTAGCGGCAAAACAGACGGATGGCAGGATAGAGATCTTTGAGCCGGATGAAGAAGAATGGAAAAAATATGAGGTAGACTGAGACAGGGCTGTCCGAGGGGCAAGGTATATAGAAATATGTATCTTGCTTTTTTAATGGGTTATTTTACATTTTCTTACTTTTTCTTCACAATTTTTTTATTTATGTTTACATTCTGCATGCATATCTC
>DPJQ01000167.1:8891-13907 GCA_003542935.1 Lachnospiraceae bacterium
ATCTCATTATTTCATTGACAATTATTCAGAAAAAGTGTATAATTTCCCGAAAGTTAGTAACGCATTCTTTAAGTGGTTAAGCTTTCAGACTTTAGCGTTTTAAAACTTTAAAAAGCGTGCGGAACATATCTTTTTCTTGAGGCAGAAAAAAATGTACTCGGGAGTGGAGTACATTCTTTTTTTGATTTTATAGATACATTTGATAAAGGTGGGATGAAGAATGACAAAGTATATGGTGCGACGGGTGGTTATGGCGTTTGTGACTCTGACAGTTGTGGCCTGCACGACGTTTTTCCTGATGAACGCAATTCCGGGGAATCCATGGCTGTCCGAAAAGACGCCGACACAGGCGACGATCGACGCGCTGAACGCTAAATACGGCCTGGATCAGCCGCTGATCATCCAATTGGGTAAATATCTGGGCAACCTGGTGCAGGGGGATTTCGGTACATCCATTAAGATGCAGAAGAACCGTCCCGTGCTGCAGATTATTTTGGAAATGTTTCCGGTGTCGGCGAAGGTCGGCATCCTGGCCATTTTATGGGCTGTGGTGGTGGGCGTTCCCCTGGGATGTCTGGCCGCGTTCAAGCGCGGAACCTGGGTAGACAGCTTCCTGCGGATCGTCTGTACGATCGGTATTTCCATGCCGGGATTCGTGGTGGCGACATTATTGCTGCATACCCTGTGCGGCGGTATTGCGGGGCTGAAACTGTTTCCGGCGCTTTTTGACGGAACACCGGGCAGCTATGTCCTTCCCTGTCTTGCCCTCGGGTTTTATCCGATGTGTTACCTGTCCCGGCAGACCCGGACGGCGATGCTGGATTCGATCAACCAGGAATATATTAAGACGGCGCGGGCCAAGGGTTTAAAGAACAGCGTTATCATTTTCAAACATGCGCTGCGGAATGCCCTGATCCCGGTCATTACTTATCTGGGGCCGCAAGTTGCGTTTACCCTGTGCGGCGGACTTGTTGTAGAGACGGTATTTTCCATTCCCGGGCTGGGCAGGTATTTTATCCAGTCTATTCAGAACAGGGATTATCCGTTGATCATGGGGACAACTATTTTTCTGGCGGCATTTATTATCGTGATGAACCTGCTGGTGGATGTGTGCTATAAGATTGTTGACCCAAGGATTAATTTGACAAGGGGGAACTGATCGATGGCCGAGACGAAAAAGTACAATAAAATGGGATCGCTTCAGCCCAATATTGACGATATTCTGGACTGGAACGCACTGCCGGAAAACGCTTTTGAACCGGCGACGGAAAGCGAGAAGGAAAGTTTCATCCAGGAAAGGGAGAATGTATCTTACTGGAAAGACGCGTGGCGCCGTCTGAAAAAGAATACGGTGGCCATGGTGGCGCTGGTAGTTATCATATTGTTAGCTCTTTTTGCCTTTGCGGGGCCGCAGATCGTGCCCTATTCGTATAAAGAGCAGATCCGTGGTTCGGAGACTCTCGACCCCTGGCACTATACGCTGGAGGATAAGCAGAAGATCAACGATTATATTGAGGAGCACTCCGGCTCCAAGGTGCTTTCGGCGGAGGAAGCCATTGAGCAGGCCCGTGCGGAAGCGGAGGCAAAAGGCGAAAAGCTAAGCAAGGTGGAGGAAGCCAAGATCCGCGCTTCGGCCAATGTGAGCCAGCAATCGGCGGAGGAAACGGCAATGACAGCCGACCAGGCCGCAAAAGAGCTGGGCATCAAAACAAAAATGTTTGGCTACTCGGACCGGGAGCTGCAGAGGATGGCCGAGGGCGAGAAGGTATTTCCCCATGTCTTCGGTACGGATGACCAGGGACGCGATATCATGGTCCGCGTGATGGTCGGAGCCAGGGTGTCCATCATCGTGGGTATCTGCGCGGCTATTCTGGTATTGATCATCGGTGCCGTGTACGGTTCCATCTCCGGGTACTGCGGCGGTATGGTGGATACGGTCATGCAGCGTATTGTGGAGATTATCTATTCTATTCCGGAAATGCTGATTATATTGCTTTTGTCGGCTACATTGAAACCGGCGCTGGAACAGTTCCAGAATTCCGGCGACGGCGTCATGCAGAGCCTGGTTACGCTGCTGGGCCCGAACCTGATTTCCATGTTTATCGCGTTTGGTCTGCTGTACTGGGTGACGATGAGCCGTATCATCCGCGGACAGATCCTGCAGTTAAAGCAGCAGGAATATGTAACGGCGGCCCGTGCCCTGGGCGCGAAAGGCAGCCGTATCATAGGACGGCACCTGCTGCCCAACTGTGTGGGCCAGATTGTGACAACCACGTTCCTGCAGATCCCGTCGGCGATTTTCTTGGAATCATTCCTCTCGTTTGTCGGCGTCGGTGTGTCTGCCCCTCTGACGAGCCTGGGTTCCATGTGCTCGGAGGCGCTTAGCGGACTGACCTCCTACCCCTACCGGCTATTTATTCCGGCGTTGATCCTGAGCGTATTGATCCTGTCATTGAACCTGTTCGGCGACGGTCTGCGCGACGCTTTGGATCCGAGATTAAAGAAATAAGGAGAGGAGATTATTTATGGAACAGGAAAGAAAAACGGAAAAATTACTGGAAGTAAAAGATCTCCAGGTATCATTCTTTACACCCGCGGGAGAAGTGAAGGCGGTAAACGGAATCACCTATGATCTGAATTATGACGAAGTAATGGGGATCGTGGGAGAGTCCGGTTCCGGAAAAAGCGTGGAGGCCTATTCGATCATCGGCCTGCTGCAGTCGCCGGGAAAAGTCATCGGCGGCAGCATTACTTTGGAGGGCGAGGATGTGCTGGCAAAGTCGGCAAGCGAGATGGTTGCTTTCCGCGGATCCCAGGTGGCGATGATCTTCCAGAACCCGATGACCTGTCTGAATCCGGTCTATACGATCGGAAACCAGTTGACGGAAGCCCTGAAAGCCCATAATAAGGAAATCTCAAAGGATGAGGCCGCCAAAAGGGCCATGGAAATGCTCGAACAGGTGGGTATAAATAATGTAGAGAAGCGGATGAGCCAGTATCCCCATGAGCTTTCCGGCGGTATGCGCCAGCGTGTTATGATCGCGATGGGACTGATCTGCCATCCGAAGCTTCTGATCGCGGACGAGCCTACCACCGCCCTGGACGTTACGATCCAGGCCCAGATCCTGGAGCTGATGAAGGAGCTTCAGAAAAAGAACCATATGGGAATCGTTTTCATTACCCATAATCTGGGTGTGGTGGCGGAGATTTGCGACAAGGTATCCGTCATGTATGCGGGGAAAATGGTAGAACAGGGCCCGGTGGATGATATTTTCTACAATCCGGGGCATCCTTATACCAAAGGTCTGCTGCGCTCCATGCCCCGTGTGGATGCGGAGAGCTATGAGCGCCTGATCCCCATCGAGGGTACGCCCGTCGATATGCTGAATCCGCCGGAGGGCTGTCCCTTCGCGCCGCGGTGCGAACATACGATGAAGATCTGTCTCCAGAAAATGCCTCCCTACGTCGAGATGGGTGATGATCACCGGGCCGCCTGCTGGCTGCGGATCCAGGAGCAGATAGAGAAACGGAAAAATGAAACGGAGGGCAGTGAAAATGAGTAAGAATGACGATATCCTCGTTTCAGTAGAACACTTGAAAAAATATTTTCACGTCAAGGGAATGAAGGGGCCCGGCGTACAGGCGGTGGAAGATATTTCCGTGGATATAAAGCGGGGAGAGACCCTTGGCCTGGTGGGAGAGTCCGGCTGCGGGAAGACGACGCTGGGCCGGACGATCCTGCAGCTTCATCAGCCGACCTCGGGAAAGATCGTCTATGACGGCGAGGTTATCTACGAGGGTGAGAATCCGTGGAAACCGGGAGCAAACGGGGTCATGGAAGCGGTGAAAGTACCGAAACCCAGGCAGGTGAATATGCTGCCGTACCGCCGGAAGATGCAGATTATCTTCCAGGATCCCTCCGCGAGCCTTGACCCGCGTATGACGGTGGGCGAGATCATCGGCGAGGCCCTTGACATCCATAAATTGTTTAGTTCCAAGACCGACCGTCTGGACAGGATCAAAGAATTGCTCTCGACGGTGGGACTGAATACGGAGCATGCCAACCGTTATCCCCATGAGTTTTCGGGCGGGCAGCAGCAGCGTGTCGGTATCGCCCGCGCCCTGGCCGTCAATCCGGAGTTTATCGTGTGTGACGAGCCGATCTCCGCGCTGGATGTTTCCATACAGTCCCAGGTGGTGAATATGCTGGAGGACATGCAGCATGAGCTGGGCCTGACCTATCTGTTCATTGCCCATGATCTGTCCGTTGTGCGCCATATCTCCAACAGGATCGGCGTGATGTATCTGGGGACTATGGTGGAACTGGCGGAAAGCTATGAATTGAACCGCAATCCGCTCCATCCCTATACACAGACTCTGCTCTCCGCGGTGCCTGTTCCGGATCCGGAGCTGAGCCGCAGCAGACAGCGCATCATACTGGAAGGAGATATTCCGTCTCCCATGAATCCGCCTACCGGATGCCGTTTCCATACGCGCTGTCCCCACGCGACGGAGAGATGCCGGGCGGAGGTTCCGGAGTTTAAAGAATACGCACCGGACCATTGGGCGGCGTGCCACAACTTATAATATTCCTGGGTAACACAGCGCAACGCTGTTTATCAAATAAAAATTTAATGGAGGGAATTATGAAACTGAAGAAACTTACAGCTCTTGCCTTATCGGCGGTTCTGGGTGCTTCTATGATCGCAGGATGCGGAAGCAATTCCGGATCACAGGGAAGCGCCGGAAGCACAGCGCCGGCAGAGTCATCCACCACAGAGTCGTCAGCCGCACCGGCGGAAGGGTCATCGGCCGTATCCGATGCGGGAGAGGCCGGTTCGTCCACGGGAGGGGAGACTGCTCCCGTAGCCTGGGACGGCAAGAATATCACGGTGAATGTGGCCTCCGAGCCGCAGACCATTGACCCGGCGCTGAATTCCGCCGTGGACGGCGCCATGATGACCCTGCATATGTTTGAAGGTCTTATGAAATGATGTTGGGGTCAAAACCATAAAT
>DPJQ01000044.1:0-5726 GCA_003542935.1 Lachnospiraceae bacterium
GGCGATGCCCAGCCGCTGGCGCATACCCAGGGAGAAATTTTTGGCCTTCTTTTTTCCTGTGTCGGCAAGCCCTACCAGCTTTAACAGGTCGTCGATGCCCTCAAAGGAGGGCAGGCCCAGTACCAGGTACTGTTCCATGAGATTTTCCCTCGCTGTAAGTTCCAGATAGATGGAGGGTGTCTCCACGACGGCCCCCATCCGGCGACGGGATCCCAGGATGGCGGGCTGGTCGTGGCGGGAGCCGTACAGGGTGTAGCTGCCCGAGGTGGGAGACTGCAGACCGCAGATCAGCCGGATCAGCGTGGTCTTCCCGGCCCCGTTTTTGCCCACAAGGCCGTAGATGGCCCCTTTGGGAATGCGAAGGGACAGGTTGTCGAGTGCTTTGAAATGCTTATACTGTTTGCAGAGCGCGTCGGCCCTGAGCACATAGTCCATAATGTATGCCTCCTTGTCTTTGATGCCGCCAGTTTACCGCGGAAAAGTAAAGGCAGCGGTAAAGAAAAGAGTAAAGAAATGGTAAAGACGGGCGGGGTGGCTGCGCGGATGCCGATGGGTCACCACGACTGTACATGGCAAGCTGAATGGAAACAGGTGCACTATTTAGAAGACAGGCGGAAGCCGATGCCCCAGACGGATTCGATGTAATCGTGGTTTCCGGTTTCTTTTAGTTTGCGCCGCAGGTTGCTGATATGCTGTTTGAGGGAACTGTCGGTGCAGTCCGGGGTGTCTTCGCTGATCCTGTCCAGGATGACGCCTTTGGCGATGGCCTGGCCGGGATTTTGGATCAGGAGCTTTAGGATGGCGTATTCCGTCCGGGTCAGGCGTACTTCGGCGCCGTGGACGAATACCTGGTGGGAGGCGGTGTCCACGGTCAGATCTCCGGCCCGATGTACCGGGGCCAGGGGAGAGGCGGTATTTCTGAGCTGTACTGCGATGCGGGCCAGGAGTTCCCGGATGTCGAAGGGCTTGGTCATGTAGTCCGCGGCTCCGCCCCGCAGGAGGCTCACTTTATCCTTGATGTCCCCTTTGGCGCTTAAGACGATGACGGGAGTGCCCTGGATATGGGGCAGCACCTCCTCGCCGTCAAGGCCCGGGAGCATCAGATCCAGAAGAACCAGATCCGGGTGATTTTGGGACAGGAGATATAGGGCCTCCGTGCCGGACCAGGCCCGCAGGGTGCGGTAGCCCTCTTTATGAAGTGTTTCCTCCAGCATGTCTCCGATGGAAACGTCGTCGTCTATGATGGCTATTGTCTTTGTGTCCATGATTTCCCCCGATGGCAAAGGATAAGGTGTAAAGCTCTCCATATGGTTAGGATAGACTTTACACCTTTGGTTTTCAGGTATTTTTATAGAACAGTTCGGTTTATCTGAATGTCAGAGTTAGGGCCGGCTGTCAGTCAGAGGCGGCTGCTGGTATAGCTTGCGTTCTACCTGTCTGCGTTTTTTCTGGATCATCTTTAGTGTTTCTGTGGCGTCCTCTTTTTGCGCGACCTCTTCCAGATCGTCCAATATAGTCAGCTGATCAAAGAGATAACCGTTGTATTCTTTCTCGTTTGTCAGCATGTGACCACCTGCTTTCCTGATGCTCCGTCTGTGTGATATGACAGGGATTCTGCATATATACAGACCGGCTGATAAGATGTCTGTTGTTTTCATTATAACAACAGCCGTAAGGAGTGTAAAGGCATAACCTGAGGGGAAAAGAGAAAAATCGGATATGACCCGGGAGGCAGTTTGCCGTTTGATAACTCAAACTTGCAGAGAGCGCGGGAGTTGTGATACTATGCAGTAGAAGAAAATCGTGTGGCAGGAGGAGGCCCGTTTCTCCGTGGGCTCAGGAAGCTTCCGGGGAAAGGGCAGAATACATATGGAAAAAAATCTAACATCCGGCAGCGTATTTAAAAATATTATTTATTTTTCGCTGCCGTATCTGTTGTCCTATTTTTTGCAGACCCTGTACGGGATGGCGGATCTGTTTATCATCGGGCAATTTAACGGGGTGGAAAGTATCACGGCGGTCTCTATCGGGAGCCAGGTCATGCATATGCTGACGGTCATGATCGTGGGGCTGGCCATGGGCTCCACCGTGACCATCGCGAAAGCCGTGGGGGCCAGACAATCCCGGGAGGCTTCGACGGCTGTGGGGAATACGGTTACATTGTTTATGGGCGTATCCATCGTGCTCACGGCGGCTTTGCTGCTTCTGGTGAAGCCGATCACGGCGGTAATGTCCACGCCGCCGGAGGCAGTATCGGGTACGATAGCTTATCTCACTATATGCTTTATGGGGATTCCTTTTATCACGGCCTACAATATCATCAGCTCGATCTTTCGCGGATTGGGGGATTCCAAAAGCCCGATGTATTTTGTGGCCGTGGCCTGTGGGGCCAACATCGTTCTGGATGTGCTGTTCATCGGCGGCTGTCATCTCGGCGCGGCAGGGGCGGCCCTGGGGACTACGCTGGCCCAGACTGTCAGCGTGCTCCTGGCATTTCTGGTCATACGCCGGCAGAAGACAGGGCTGGCGCTGAAAAAAGAATATTTCAGGCCCCGGCCGGGCGTCATGGGGCAGATCCTGCATATCGGCGTCCCTGTAGCTTTGCAGGACGGTTTTATCCAGATCTCGTTTATTGTGATTACGGTCATCGCCAACCGCAGGGGGTTAAGCGATGCGGCGGCCGTGGGCATTGTGGAGAAATTCATCGGGCTGGTATTTCTGGTGCCCTCCACTATGCTCTCCACGGTCTCGGCTCTTTCCGCCCAGAATATCGGAGCCGGGGAGGAGGGCCGGGCGAGGCTCACCCTGCGCTATGCCATCTTTCTGGCGGCAGGATTCGGCCTGGTAGTGTCCGTGATTATTCAGTTTGTCAGCGGGCCGGTGGTGGGACTTTTTACCGGTGACGGCGAGGTGATCGTGCTGGGCAGCCAGTATCTGCGCAGTTATATCTGGGACTGTATGCTGGCCGGGATGCATTTCTGCTTCAGCGGATATTTCTGTGCCTGCGGCAGGTCGGGGATATCCTTTTTACATAATTTCCTGTCCATTGTCTGTGTGCGCATACCGGGCGCCTATCTGGCCTCAAAATTTTTCCCGGATACGCTGTTTCCCATGGGGTGGGCCGCGCCGGGCGGCTCCCTGCTGTCGGTGGCTGTCTGCGTGATTGCGCTGGTTTTGCTGAGAAAGAAACAGAACCGTACATGAGGGTAGCATAAAAGTGAGTCAGAAAGGGGCACGCGGCGTGGCCGGTAAACGGAGAAAAAAGCAGAAGAAAAGAAAAATATGGGCGGTGCTGCCCATCCTGGCAGCGCTCTATGTATTACTTTGCGCTGTGGCAGATACGGAACATATACTGCCGAATACCCGGATCAATGGCCTGCAGCTTCAAGGCATGGATGAGCGGGAGGCCGCCGATGCCCTGGAGGCAGATATGGAAGCCCGTCGCAGGAACGCCGTGTTTACGGTGACAGCTGCGGGGCATACCTACCAGATCGTGGCTGCCGATGCCCTGGGCCTGGACTGTGATGCCCTGGCGGAGCAGACGGTTCGGCGAAGTCAGACGTCCTTTCTGATGAGGGGGTTCTGGCTTTTGCACTCCTGGCTCGTCGGTTATGAGACAGAGCAGCTGCCGGAGGTGAAAGATGAGGGCGTGCTCCGCGCCGCCATAGAGGCCAGCGGCCTTTTACGGGCCGGGACAACTACTCAGACCGAGTACACCATAGGAGAGGGTAAGCTGTTCTTTCATATGGGGACTGCCGTTCTGGATTCGCCCGATGTGCAGGCGCTCTTGGCAGCTATGGCCGAGGCGGCCGGACGGGGGGATTACCGGACACCGATCGAGTGCCCGCTGACGGACGGTGTGGTGGCGCCGGTGGATCTGGATGCGGTCTATCAGGAGCTTTACCGGGAGCCCCGAAACGCTACTCTTGATCCGGAAAACAACTATAATTATGTGGATTCTATTACCGGCGTGAGTTTTGATATGGAGAGTGCCCGTCATCTGCTGGAGACAGCCGCGGAGGGCAGTACGGTGGAGGTGGATCTGATCTACACCGAACCGGCCGTTACCCTACGGGATCTGGAGGAAAATCTGTTTGCCCACCGTCTGGCCTCTTATACGACCAGGGTCAGGGGATCGGAAAACCGCCGCATCAATGTGGGGCTGGCCACGGACAAATGCGACGGCCGCATATTGGTAAGCGGTGAAGAATTTTCCTTCAACCAGACTGTAGGGGAGCAGACTGCCGAGCGGGGCTTTGAGATAGCGGCGGGCGTTTTGAACGGCAAAGTGGTTCCGGCTTACGGCGGCGGTATCTGTCAGGTGTCCTCTACCCTTTACCTGGCGGCGCTCTATGCCAATCTGGAGATCGTCGAGCGGGGAAACCATGATCTGGTCTCCAGCTATGTCCCGGCAGGGCTGGACGCCGCTGTGGCCTGGGGGGATCTGGATTTTCGCTTTGTCAACAACAGGGAATATCCTCTGCGGATAAATGCCTGGTATGAGGGAGATTATCTCACAGTGGAGATTTGGGGGACAAAGACAGACGATACCTATGTAGAGCTGGAGACAGAAACTGTCAGCGGCGAGAACGATGACCTGCTGGTGGTGGATACCTACAGGAAAGTATTTGACGGTAACGGGGAACAGCTGTTTGTGCAGATGGAGGGAGAAAGCGTGTATATGCGGTAGAATACAGAAAATACTGAAAAAACAGACGGGAGCTCCCGCAGGCAATATCCGCCTTGACACCGCCCACGCCATATACTAGAATATACAAAGTTTTGAAAATTATGGAGGTTTCGCTTTGGGAAGCTACACGAAAGAAATAGAAAAACGCCGCACCTTCGCCATCATTTCCCACCCGGATGCGGGAAAGACCACGCTGACGGAAAAGTTCCTGCTCTACGGCGGGGCCATCAATCTGGCCGGTTCCGTCAAGGGTAAGGCTACGGCCCGCCACGCGGTGTCGGACTGGATGGAGATTGAGAAGCAGAGGGGTATTTCCGTCACCTCGTCGGTGCTGCAGTTCAATTATGACGGTTACTGCATCAATATCCTGGATACGCCGGGGCATCAGGATTTCTCGGAGGATACATACCGGACGCTGATGGCCGCCGACTCGGCGGTGATGGTCATAGACGCCTCCAAGGGCGTGGAGGCCCAGACCAGGAAGCTCTTCAAGGTATGTGTGATGCGCCATATTCCGATCTTTACCTTTATTAATAAGCTGGATCGGGATGCCAATGACACTTTCGACCTGCTGGACGATATAGAGAAAGAGCTGGGCATCGCCACCTGCCCTGTCAACTGGCCCATCGGATCGGGCAAATCTTTCCGGGGGGTCTATGACCGGAATACCGGGAAAGTGCTGACCTTCTCCGACACCATGAAGGGCACGAAGGAGGGCGTGGAGGAGGAGATCGCCGTGGACGATCCTCATCTGCTGGACGTGGTGAGCCCGGAGCAGAAGGCTCAGCTCATGGACGAGATCGAGCTTTTGGACGGCGCCAGCGCCGAGTTTGACCAGGAGCTGGTGAGCGCGGGGGAGCTGTCCCCGGTATTTTTCGGGTCGGCCCTCACGAATTTCGGCGTGGAGACATTTTTGAAGCACTTCCTGAAAATGACCTACTCGCCGCTGCCCCGCCAGGCGGATGTGGGGGAGATCGATCCCATGGAGGAGGAATTCTCCGCTTTTGTATTTAAGATCCAGGCCAATATGAACAAG
>DPJQ01000044.1:6036-11475 GCA_003542935.1 Lachnospiraceae bacterium
CAGGCCAATATGAACAAGGCCCACCGGGACAGGATCGCTTTCATGCGCATCTGCTCGGGCCGTTTCGATGCGGGCATGGAGGTGTACCATGTGCAGGGCGACAGGAAGATGCGCCTGTCCCAGCCCCAGCAGATGATGGCCTCCGACCGCCATGTGGTGGAGGAAGCCTACGCCGGGGATATCATCGGCGTTTTTGATCCGGGCATCTTCTCCATCGGCGATACGATCTGTATGCCGGGGAAACATTTTGCCTACGAGGGCATCCCCACCTTTGCGCCGGAGCATTTCGCCCGGGTGACGCAGCTCGACACCATGAAACGCAAACAGTTTGTCAAAGGCATCAACCAGATCGCCCAGGAGGGAGCTATTCAGATCTTCCAGGAGTTCAATACGGGCCTGGAGGAGATCATCGTGGGCGTGGTGGGCGTGCTGCAGTTTGATGTGCTCAAGTTTCGCCTGGAAAATGAGTACAAAGTGGATATCCGCCTGGATATGCTGCCCTACGAGCACATCCGCTGGATCGCCAACAAGGATGAGGTGGACGTATCCCGCCTGACCGGCACCAGCGATATGAAGAAGGTGACGGATCTCAAGGGAAATCCGCTGCTTCTGTTCATCAATCCCTGGAGCGTGGGGATGGTGCAGGAGAGAAATGAGGGCCTCGAGCTGGCGGAATTCAGTAAAAATTAGGACCCGGATTGTATAAAAACCTTTTTTTTGTCCGAGAATTTTGCTATAATACAAAAAATATATCCCGTGACCGGGAATAGTTGCCATATGGTATGGATGTCCAAGGAGGAACAATATGGAAGATGTAAAGATAGATGAGAGAGATACTTATACTATTTATGATGACCAGTCCATAGGAAAGGTACAGATCGCCGATGAAGTGGTGGCGATCATCGCGGGGCTGGCTGCCACGGAGACGGAGGGTGTGGCTTCCATGAACGGCCATATCACCAACGAGCTGGTTCAGCGGTTGGGCAAGAAAAATCTCTCCAAGGGAGTGCGCATTGAGGTGACGGACGGTGTCGTCCATGTGGATCTGTCGCTGTATCTGAAATATGGTTACAGCATTCCCGATACCAGTGCGCAGGTACAGGAAAAGGTAAAGACGGCGATCGAGAATATGACCGGGCTTACGGTCTCCGAGGTAAATATCAGTATTGCCGGTGTGGACGTTGAAAAGGTAAAAGATTGAGTAGAGCATAGAAAAGGGAAAACTGCACAGGGGGTCTTGACATAGACCCCCTTTTTCCGTATGGAGGAAGCGATGAAGCGGAGGGAACTGAGGGAGAACATTTTTAAACTCCTGTTTGTGAGCCTGTTCACGGACAGAGAGGAGATGCCGGAGCAGCTTCGGCTGTACTTTGAGGGCATAGAGCAGCTGGAGGAGAAAGACAGGACGTATATGGAGACCAAGGTGGATCAGGTGCTGGCCCGGGCGGAGGAGACCGACAGGCTGTTGAACCAGGTGTCCAGGGGCTGGAAGACGAGCCGCATGAACCGGGTGGATCTGACGATCCTGCGCCTGGCGGTCTATGAGATGCGGTATGACGACAGTGTGCCGGTGAGCGTGGCCATCAATGAGGCGGTGGAGCTGGGCAAACGGTTTGGCGGTGATGATTCCGGATCGTTTATCAACGGGATCCTGGGGAAGATCGCGGCCATGGATGAGAGGGAGAAAGAACCGAATGCCGCAGTTTTGGGGGATATGCCGGATGCCGCAGCGTCCGGTGGACAGTTTTCGGACGGGCCGGGGCAACGCTCCTGAAATGTCTGTTCCGGAAATTGCCCGCTGGTCGCCGTGGCTGTCTGTGTAAGAATGCACTGCGGCAGGAGATGGCAGAGGCGGATGGAGAAAGCAGGAAGGAAGTAGAACTCTATGGCACAGACGGCAAGGGCCTACACGGTGGGCCAGGTAAACACATATATCCGGAATATGTTCTCCCAGGATTTTATGCTGCGGAACATTGCGGTGCGGGCGGAGGTCAGTAACTGCAAATATCACGGCTCGGGACATATTTATTTTTCGCTGAAAGATGAGACCGGTTCCCTGGCCTGTGTAATGTTCGCGGGAAACCGGCGGGGACTGGCGTTTCGGATGAAAGACGGCGATAAAGTCGTGGTGAGCGGCAGCGTCAGCGTATATGAGAGGGACGGCAAGTACCAGCTCTACGCGAAGCAGATCACCCTGGAGGGGGCCGGGCAGCTCTATGAGCGGTATCTGCTCTTAAAGCAGGAGCTGGAGGATATGGGAATGTTTGCGGCCCAGTATAAGCAGCCGATTCCCCGTCTGGTGAGGCGCCTTGGCGTGGTGACGGCTCCCACGGGGGCGGCGGTGCAGGATATCCGTAATATCAGCCTGCGGCGGAATCCCTACGTGCAGATCATTCTGTATCCGGCTCTGGTGCAGGGCGCGGGGGCGAAGGAGAGCATCGTCCGGGGGATCGAGACTTTAGATGCGGCCGGGGTGGATGTGATGATCGTGGGCCGCGGCGGCGGTTCCATCGAGGATCTGTGGGCCTTTAATGAAGAGTGCGTGGCCCGTGCCATTTTCGAGTGCCGGACGCCGGTGATCTCGGCGGTGGGCCATGAGACGGATACCACCATCGCGGATTTTGTGGCGGATCTGCGGGCTCCCACTCCCTCGGCGGCGGCGGAGCTGGCGGTGATGGACCTGCGGGAATATCTGCGCACCCTGAACCAGTATAAAGGCCGTATGGAACAGGCGGTGGAAAACAGAATATATGACTGCCGGGAACGGGCCTTTCGCTACAGCCGCCAGCTGGAGTATCTGAGCCCGGAGAACCAGATCCGGGAGAAACGTCAGATCCTGATCGATATGAGAGAAAAGC
This sequence comes from Lachnospiraceae bacterium, assembly GCA_003542935.1. Lineage (GTDB taxonomy): Bacteria > Bacillota > Clostridia > Lachnospirales > Lachnospiraceae > UBA11957. The sequence goes on from DPJQ01000044.1 coordinate 8,895, forward strand.
TGGAGGACAGGATGCGGCGCAGGCTGGAGGACTCTCATCATCTGCTGGGCCTGTACATTGAGAAAATGAAAGGGCTGTCGCCCCTTGCCAAGCTGAACCAGGGATTTTCCTATGTGGAAGGAGCGGACGGGCGGAATGTGGCGTCCATCGCAGGCGTGGCGAAAGGAGACCAGCTGAATATTCAGGTTACAGACGGGCGGATCGGGGCCGTAGTGCAGGAGGTATGTGCTGTAGAGCGGTCATAGCGGCGATGTGGTGTGCCGCCATAACTGTGCTGTGGGCCTGCGCATTTTCAGGGGCACGTTGCAGGAAGGTGAGCTAAGGAGTATTGTTATGATGAATGAGGAGGGAGGAGTCATGCAGGAAACAGATCAGGAAGAATTGACGCTGGAGCAGGCTTTCGGCGGGCTGGACGCCATTGTGGAAAAACTGGAAAGCCGTGAGATCAGCCTTGAGGATTCCTTTACGGAATATAAAAAGGGCATGGAGCTGTTGAAACTTTGCAATGAGAAGATTGACCGTGTGGAGAAGAAAATGCTGCAGATCAATGAAAATGGTGAATACAGTGAGTTTTGAACAGGAATTAAATGAAAGAAAAAATCACATAGAGGCATGTCTGCAGTCCTGTCTGCCGGAGGAGTCCGGTTTTGCGAAGAGGCTGGCGGAGGCCATGAATTACAGTATGACGGCGGGAGGAAAGCGTCTGCGTCCGATGCTTTTGATGGAGGCCTTCCGGTTGTTCGGGGGCAGCGGCAAGCTGGCGGAGCCTTTTATGGCGGCCATCGAGATGATCCACACCCATTCACTGATTCACGACGATCTGCCCGCGCTGGACAATGACAACCTGCGCCGGGGCAGGGAGACCACCCATGTGGTTTACGGGGAGGCTCTTGGTATCCTGAGCGGGGATGCACTGCTTAATTACGCCTACGAGACGGCTTTTCGGGCTTTTGCGCTGGGAGACCCGGCCCTGGTGGGGCGGGCCCTGACGGTTCTGGCCGACAAGTCCGGTATCCATGGGATGCTGGGGGGTCAGAGTGTGGATGTGATGAACGACGGCAAACCGTTGTCCGGTGAACTGCTGCAGTATATCTATGAAAATAAGACAGGGCGGCTCCTGGAGGCCCCGCTGATGATCGGCGCGATCCTGGCCGGAGCGCCAAAGGAGCATGTAATGGCCATGGAGCGGGTGGGAGCACTGGTGGGTATGGCTTTCCAGATCCAGGATGATATCCTTGATGTGACGGGTGATACGCAGGAGCTGGGCAAACCGGTATTCAGCGATGCGAAGAACCACAAAGTTACCTATGTTACACTGCATGGTCTTGAGGAAGCCCGCGCCGAGGTGGCCCGGTTATCGGACAAAGCCATGGCTGTGCTGGATGAGCTGCCCCGGCAGAACCCATTTTTGCGGGAGCTGATTGCCAGCCTGGTGACGCGGAGAAAGTAAGGGTACGGTTATGATACTGGAAAAAATAAGAAAGGCAAATGACGTAAAGAAGCTGGATATGGAGCAGCTGCCTCTTCTGGCCGATGAGATCCGTCAGTTTCTGATTGAAAAGATCAGTGTCACCGGCGGTCATCTGGCTTCCAATCTGGGCGTGGTGGAACTCACCATCGCCCTGCACCGGATACTGGATTTCCCCGGGGATAAGCTGATCTGGGATGTGGGCCATCAGGCCTATACCCACAAGATCCTGACCGGGCGCAGGGAAGGGTTTGATATGCTTCGGATGCAGGGGGGGCTGAGCGGTTTTCCCAAGCGCAGCGAGAGTGACTGTGACGCCTTTGACACGGGACACAGCACCACCTCTCTGGCCGCGGGGCTGGGGTATGTGCAGGCCAGGGATCTGCTGAAACAGAATTACAAGGTATTTTCCGTGATCGGGGACGGTTCCCTGACCGGGGGAATGGCTTTTGAGGCCCTCAATAACGCGGCGGATCTGAAAACGAACTATGTTATGGTTCTGAACGATAACACCATGTCCATTTCCCCCAATGTGGGCGGCGTCTCCCGCTATCTCGGTGACATACGGACGACGGCAGCCTACACTGACCTGAAAATGGGAGTGACCAACGCGTTAAAGCGGGTGCCCGGCGTGGGTGAACATATAGTGACGACTTTGCGCAGGACAAAAAGCAGTATCAAACAGCTGGTGATCCCGGGGATGCTTTTTGAGGATCTGGGCATCACCTACCTGGGCCCGGTGGACGGGCACAATATCCGGCAGATGATCCGGGTATTTCGGGAAGCGGCCCGGATGGAGGGCCCTGTTATCGTCCATGTGCTGACAAAAAAGGGCTGCGGGTATTCTCCGGCGGAGCATCATCCCGACCATTTTCACGGGACAGGCCCCTTTGAGGTTGAGACGGGGCGCCCGAAGAAGGCCAAGCAGAAACCGGATTATACGGATATATTCGCCGCATTTATGAAAAAAAGCGGTCTGGAGCATCCCAGAGTGGTGGCTGTAACGGCGGCCATGCAAGAAGGGACGGGGCTGAAACAGTTCGGAAAGGCATATCCTGACAGACTTTTTGACGTGGGCATTGCCGAGCAGCATGCGGTGACTTTTGCGGCGGG
>DPJQ01000044.1:11772-15371 GCA_003542935.1 Lachnospiraceae bacterium
GGTGACTTTTGCGGCGGGACTGGCCCTGGGAGGGCTCATTCCGGTGGTGGCCATCTATTCCTCGTTCCTTCAGCGGGCGGTGGATCAGCTGCTCCAGGATGTGTGTATGCAGAACCTTCATGTGGTGTTTGCCCTTGACCGTTCCGGTCTGGTGGGCGGGGACGGCGAGACCCATCAGGGCTGTTTCGATCTGTCCTATCTGTCCATGATGCCGAATATGAAAATCCTGGCCCCCAAGAACCGGTGGGAACTGGCCGATATGATGACCTATGCCATCGAGACGGACGGCCCGGTGGCGGTGCGTTACCCCAAGGGAACAGCCTGGGAGGGACTTAGCGGACAGCGGCATGAGATACACACCGGACAGGCGGAGGTGATCCGTCTCGGGAGCCGGGTGGCTCTTCTGGCGGTGGGCAGCATGGTGCAGACGGCTATGGAGGCTGTCGGCTATCTGGAAGCCGGGGGCGTATGTCCGACGGTGGTGAATATGCGGTTTGTGAAACCCATGGATACGGATCTGCTGGACAGTCTGTTGAAAAATCATACGTACTTTGTAACGATGGAAGAAAATGTGCTCTGCGGCGGCTTTGGCGAGCGGGCTTCGGATTATCTGTATGAGAAACGTCAGGGGATCGTTGTGGATAAAATCGGTATCAGGGATCGTTTTATCGGCCAGGGGATGCCGGAGGAGCTGAAACAGGAGCTGGGTATGGACGCCCGCTCCGTGGCGAAACGGGTGCTGGCCCGCCTGGGATGCCGGGAGGAGAAGGCGTGATGAAGAAATATCTGGGAAAACAGGAGGACGGGAGCGGATGAAGGAACGTCTGGACATTCTGCTGGTGAAAAGGAATCTGGCCCCTTCCCGGGAGAAGGCCAAGGCTGTGATCATGGCCGGGGCCGTCTATGTAAACGGCCAGAAAGAAGACAAGGCCGGCGCTTCCTTTCCCGATACGGTGCAGATCGAAGTGCGGGGCCATACCCTTCCCTATGTCAGCCGCGGCGGTCTGAAGCTGGAGAAAGCCATAAACTGTTTCGGCCTGGAGTTGTCCGGTCGGGTCTGCATGGATGTGGGGGCTTCCACGGGAGGATTTACCGACTGTATGCTGCAAAACGGCGCCGTGAAAGTCTACGCCGTGGACGTGGGCCACGGCCAGCTGGACTGGAAGCTGCGCAATGACGGGCGGGTGGTCTGTATGGAGCGGACGAATATCCGCTATGTGGTTCCCGGAGACATCGGGGAGCAGCCCTCTTTTGTTTCTATCGATGTCTCCTTCATCTCACTGACCAAAGTGCTGGGCCCGGTGCGGGAGCTTCTGGCCGACGGCGGCGAGGTGGTCTGCCTGATCAAACCCCAGTTTGAGGCAGGCAGGGAGAAGGTGGGCAAAAAGGGCGTGGTGCGGGACGCCGCCGTACATCTGGAAGTCATTGAAAAGGTGGATGCCTATGCCCGGTCTGTCGGATTTGCGGTATGCCATCTGGAATTTTCCCCGATCAAGGGGCCGGAGGGCAATATTGAATACCTGCTTCATCTGAAAAAGGGTTTGGACGGAGAGGAAATACAGCCGGGTTCGGCAGATCCCGGACGGGTAGTGGAGCAGGCCCATCTGGCACTGGATAAATAAATATTTTATTTTGCGGTCTGTGCAGTACAGAGCAGCTTTCTTTTAGAAGCTGTGCAGGGCTGCCGGATCATAGCCATGAGGTTTTTATGCAACATTTTTATGTTATTACGAATGATATCAAGGATCAGGGGTTTGCCGTCACCAGGCAGATTGAAAATTATCTGAAAGAACAGGGACGGCGCTGTACGGTCAGAAGCGCTGTCCGCCATGCCGGAGGCGAAGATTACCATTATACGGATGCCAGCCAGATCCCGGAGGATGTGGACTGCATCATCGTGCTAGGGGGGGACGGCACGCTCCTGCAGGCGGCCAGGGACGTGGTGGACAGGAAGATCCCTCTGCTCGGCATCAATCTGGGCACGCTGGGGTATCTGGCCGAGATCGACCGGAACAAGATCATCCCGGCATTGGATCAGATGATCCGGGGGGATTATATTATTGAGCGGCGCATGATGCTGCAAGGGACGGTGTACCACAAGGGAAAACAGATCGCCCGGGATCTGGCGCTAAACGATATCGTGATCAGCCGGGAGGGGATGCTCCGCGTGGTCAATTTCTTGAGCTATGTCAACGGCTCTTTTCTTACCGCCTATAAGGCCGACGGCATCATCATCTCCACGCCTACAGGTTCCACGGGATACAGCCTGTCCGCCGGGGGGCCCATCGTCGCGCCGGGGGCATATATGCTTCTGATGACGCCGCTGGCTCCCCATACTTTAAATACCAGGAGTATCGTGTTCTCGCCCGATGATAAGATCGTGGTGGAGATCGGGCCGGGGAGGGACGGCAGCGAGGAAAAGGGGATGGCCTCTTTTGACGGAGATACCAGTATCCGCCTGGTGACCGGGGACCGGATCGAGATCGAGCGGGCCCAGCAGGATACGCAGATTGTTAAAATCAGTAACCGGAGTTTCCTGGAGACGCTGCGAAAGAAGATGAGTGTGAATTGAAAAATGTTTACGAAAGTGCTAATATTATACATGATCGTAAATGTATGTAATAAATGCTGGTTAAGTGATGGAGGTAAGACATGAAGCTGGCAAGACAGGCGAAGATTCTGGAATTGATCAACCGTGAGGTGGTGGACACACAGGAGGATCTGGCCAGGAGGCTCAAGGAGTCGGGGTTCAAGGTGACCCAGGCCACGGTGTCCAGGGATATCCGGGAGATGAAGCTGACGAAGACGGCGGGCCCCGACGGGAAATCCCGGTATGCGGCCCGGATAGAGGAGGAGAACGGGCTGGGAAGCAAGTACATCCGTGCTCTGCAGAATGCGTTTGTTTCCATGGATACGGCACAGAATCTGCTGGTGATCCATACGGTTCAGGGGATGGCCATGGCGGCGGCCACGGCGCTGGACGAGATGCAGATGAAAGAGGTGGTGGGCTGTATCGCGGGGGACAATACGATTATGTGCGCCACCCGTTCCGCGGAGGATGCGGTTAAAGTGAAAGAACATATTGAAAAGATGATGTGACGGAGTAGCGGTTCAGACAGACATGTATATTTTCCGGGGGATGGTTTTGGAATATTTGCTGTAGAGAGAGTGTTTGGACAGAGGTAAAATATGCTGACACATGTACATGTAAAAAATATTGCTTTGATTGACGAGGCGGAGGTGGATTTTGGCCCCGGCCTCAACATACTGACCGGTGAGACCGGCGCCGGTAAATCCATTTTGATTGATTCGGTGGGCGTTGCCTTGGGAAAGAAGGTTTCTAAAGATATGATACGGGAGGGGGCGGACACGGCCCTGGCAGAACTGGTTTTTCAGATCCATGACCCGGATATAGAGAAACTCCTTGAAGAGATGGATGCAAAGGCTGAGGACGGGCAGGTGATCTTAAGCCGCAAGATCAGCGCCGGGCGGAGTATCTGCAAGATCAACGGGGAAATCAGCACAGCAGCCCAGCTCAGGCGGGTGGCGGAGGTGCTTCTGGACATCCACGGCCAGCATGAGCACCAGTCCCTGCTGTA
>DPJQ01000044.1:15649-23570 GCA_003542935.1 Lachnospiraceae bacterium
GCATGAGCACCAGTCCCTGCTGTATAAAAACCGCCAGTTGGATTATCTGGATGATTACGGCAGGGCGAAGATCGGTCCGGTGCTGGAGCAGACGGCGGCCTGTTTCCGGGAGTACAGGGCCTGCCGCAAGGCCCTTGAAGAGTATTCTATGGATGAGGAACAGAGGAAACGGGAAATTGATTTCCTTGAATATGAATTGAACGAGATCGAGGAGGCGGCCCTGCGGCCCGGCGAGGACGAGGAGCTGGAGGCGTCCTACCGCCGTATGTCCAACAGCCAGAGGATCGCGGCCACGCTGAATGAAATCTATGAGATGACAGACGGCGACAGCGATATGAGCGCGGGCACCATTCTGGGGCGGGCGGCCCAGAGCATTCAGGGGATCGTATCCTGCGACGATACCTTGCAGCAGCTTGCCGATACCCTCGCCGATATCGACGGGATGCTGGGAGATTTCAACAGGGAGCTGTCGGATTACCTGTCGGATCTGACATTTTCCGAGGAAGAGTTTTATTCCGTGTCGGAGCGGCTGGACCAGATCAACCATATTAAGTCAAAATATGGAAATTCTGTTGAAAAAATACAGGAATACGCCGGGATAAAGCAGCAGGAACTGGACAGACTGAACCATTATGAAGCGTGTAAAAAGGAACAGGAAGCCAAATTATCCGCATTGGAAAAGCAGCTTTCCGGCTTGTGTGAAAAACTCTCGGGGCTTCGAAAAAAATGTGCGAAACAGTTTGAAAAGAAGTTGACGGAGCATCTGAAAGATCTGAATTTTGCGGACGTGCGTTTCCATATCCAATTTGAAGAGACGGGGCATTTTTCGGAAAAAGGGACGGACAGTATAGAATTCCAGATAGCGGCAAATCCCGGCGAGCCGGTCAGATCCCTGGCCGCGGTGGCGTCCGGCGGCGAGTTGTCCCGGATCATGCTGGCGATCCGTACCCTCCTGGCGGAGCAGGACCACACCGAGACGCTGATCTTTGACGAGATCGACACCGGCATCAGCGGGCGGACAGCCCAGAAGGTATCGGAAAAAATGGCTCTGATCGCGGCCCACTGCCAGGTGATCTGTATCACACATCTGCCCCAGATCGCGTCCATGGCAGATTCCCATTTCGAGATCCGTAAGACGGTAGAGAAAGGTGTCACCCATACCGGCGTACACCGTCTGTCGGAGGAGGGCGCCTGCGAGGAACTGGCCCGGATGCTGGGAGGAGCCGCGATTACCGACCGGGTGCTGGAGAATGCCGTTGAGATGAGGAAACTGGCAAGGCAGTTCAAAAATAAGAAGTGATATATCGTGCGTCGGAGAAAGCCGGCGCACGATTTTGAAAAAAATGTCAGATTCGGTCGGCTATTGGCAGTGCTGTCTGTAACTGTTAGTTTGAAATAAGTCCGACGATCACATACTAGAATCAGGCTGAGGATATAGAACAATGGTCTATATCCTTTTTTCATGCTGTTTTTATGGAACAGCCTGCGACAGTTCGGCCTGTCTGAACTGTTACAATAGCCTGAAAGATCGAAGAGCAGAAAGGATGTGATTCAATGAAATACCGGTTGAGACGCGGGAAGCAGTTCTGCCTCCTGGCCTTTACTGGAGCAGGTATGCTCTTCTGGACATACCAGACGATTCTGGCATCCATCCCGGATAAACTCTATGTATACAGCGGGGAGAGCGGCGGGCTGGGGGATGCGCTCTCACAGCCGCTTCTCACCTTCTCCGATACAGTGGAGACAGGAAATGGGGGATCTTATGCCATAGACGTATCTTTCGGACACGTGCTCCCCTTGAAAACAGTGAAGGTGGAGACACTGGATCGTCAGGAGCTGTGCGTGTCCGGTGAGGCGGTGGGTATCTATATGGAGACAGACGGCGTGATGATCATTGACGCCGGTACGCTCTACGATGACACGGGACTGGAGTGCTCTCCCGCGGAGCATATCGTAAAGCCGGGGGATTACATCAAAGAAATAGACGGTGAATCCGTATCTTCCAAGCAGGAGCTGATCAGCCGTCTGTCAGAAAACCATGGAGAAGCACTCACTTTGTCGGTGCTTCGCAACGGCGAGCCACTTGAGTATTCCCTGACACCCCAATTGACGGAGGACGGTACCTACAAGCTGGGGATATGGGTGCGCGACAATCTGCAGGGTGTGGGGACATTGACCTTCGTGACCGAAGACGGATGCTTTGGAGCACTGGGCCATGGGATCAGCGACATGGATACAGGGAAAATGCTGGATCTGTCCCGGGGGCTGCTGTATAAAGCTCATATTCTGGATGTATCCAAAGGTTCGGTGGGAAATCCCGGAGAGCTGAAAGGGAGCATTTATTATAATGAAGAAAATCTCCTTGGGGCCATTGAGCAGAATGAGCCCTGCGGAATTTTCGGCCATGTGGATACCTCAGAGGAATCGGGGCCGACAGTGCCGGTGACACTGAAGCAGGATATTGAACTTGGCGAGGCCAGTATTCTCTGCGATATCGGCGACGGCGTGGAGGAATTCGGTGTGGAGATCCAGGAGATCAGCCTGAATCAGAAGGAGGTCAATAAAAGTTTTATCATCCATGTCACGGATCCGAAACTTCTTGAAGCCACCGGCGGTATCGTCCAGGGCATGTCCGGTGCACCGATCCTCCAGAACGGCAGCCTGGTGGGCGCCGTCACCCATGTCTTTGTCAACGACCCGACAAAAGGGTACGGGATATTTATTGAGAATATGCTGGAGCACGATTAAACCTTCATGCGCCGCGTGGACGCTCCACCATAATTGAAAGAGGAAACTGACACATTGGGCGGGCTTTTGAATGTAAGAGAACGCCAGGCGATTCAGAGGTAATGCAGTTAAAAGGGGCTGTGCAGAGAACGCACAGCTCTCTTGTATTGTCGGATTATGGTTTACGTGATAAATTTTCTGAAAACGATTGAAGGACAGCAGCCTGATAAAGTATAATGCCAATAAGTAATAATTTTTTATATTGTGGAAATTTCAGGAGGGAAAGAAAGATGAGAAAGAAAAAAGGAGTAATGGCATTATTGTTATCGTTATTCCTGATAGCGACGGACATTCCGGGATTTAATTTAGAAGTGCAGGCATCGGAGACTTACTAGTCGGGAGATTGGGAATATTCGATAGAAAACGATGGGACGATATTTCTTAGAAAATACATGGGCGACAGTGCGGACGTCACAATCCCTGAGGTTCTTGATGGAAAAAAAGTGAGTAGCTGTGCATATGGCCTATGCAGGGGCAAAGACAGCCTGCGGCATGCAACGGTTTCGGCGGGCATGTGGTCGGGAGGTGAGATGTTTTCCGGCTGTACGAATCTAAGGAGCGTCGATATAGCAGAGGGTGTGACAGAGATTGGAACCGGAGATTTCATGGATTGCAGTAGCCTGGAACGGGTGGCGATTCCGGATAGTGTAAATAGAATTTGTGGTTCTGCATTTAAAGGCTGTAAGAATCTGAAAGATGTAACGCTTCCGAAAAGCTTACATGTTATCGCGCTGGAGGCGTTTGAAGGTTGTAGCAGTATTGTGAATATAGTGATTCCGGAGAAAAAGGAAGGGGATCAATACGAGGATATACGTATTGGCTGGGATGTATTTAAAGATTGCAGCAGTCTGAAAAGTATCCGACTCTCTAAATCTGTAACAGAATTTGAAACGGATTTTTACGGCTGCGACAGCCTGACGAGTATCGTAGTGGATCCGGAAAATGAGACATATGACAGCAGGAACGGCTGTAACGCAGTAATTCATACAGCGGCGAACTATATGGTCGCCGCCTGTCAGACGACAGTCATCCCGGGTGATGTGACAGGAGTCTCTGGGTTTAGTGGTTGTAAGGGAATAACGGAGATCACGATTCCAAACGGCGTAACACGGATCGGCGATTTTGCGGACTGCAGCAATTTAAAGAGTATTTATCTTCCTGACAGCGTAACAAATATGGAAGGCGCTGTCTTTATGGGCTGCAGCAGCCTGATAAGCGTTCGCCTTCCCAAAGGCATAACAGAAATGAATGGGACATTCAAAGACTGCAGCAGCCTGGAAAGTATCGAGATACCGGAGAGCGTAACAGAGATAGGAAATGATACTTTTACGGGTTGTAGCAGTTTAAGGAGCATTTTTATTCCGAAAAATGTAACTTCGATTCCAGGTAATATATTTGCAGGATGCAGCAGTTTAGAGAGTATCAGAGTGAGTGATGAAAATAAGACTTATGACAGCAGAAATAACTGCAATGCCCTTATAAACACAAAGTATTTGTTGCTTATAGCCGGCTGTAACGGAACGAAGATACCGGAGGGAATAGTAAGAATTGCGGAGGAAGCCTTTGAGGGCAGCGGTATAGAAAGGGTATATATACCGAAAAGTGTGACGCAGATCGGACATGATACAGGTGGACTGATAGCCGCCTATGAGAGCCAGATGGTATTTGCAGACTGCGCGAACTTAAAAGAGATTGTAGTAGACAGCGGAAATACTGTATATGACAGCAGGGGAAACTGTAACGCCATAATTAAGACAGAAGAAGATGCACTGATGCTCGGATGCAGTGAAACAAAGATACCGGAGGGAATAAAAGCGGTTAGAGAGGGAGCATTTTTGGGTTGCAGTGCCCTTGAAAGTATTACTATACCAGATAGTGTGACGAAGATATATCATTTTTCGTTTGAGAACTGTACCAGCCTGGAGAGCATCCGAATCCCGTCGGGCGTAGAGAGAATCGGGAATAGAGCGTTCTACAACTGCCGCGGTCTAAAAGACGTCGTGATACCGGGAAATGCAGGGATTGAACGGTCGGCATTCCAATGCGACGCAGATGAAGAAGGCGGCGTGGAATTTATCCCGGATCTGGTGATTCACAGCCACAGAGGAACGTGGGCGGAGAAATTTGCGAACAATAACGGAATCACATTTGAGGAAATCAAGGATGACGATTCGTCTCCGAATAACCCGGAAAAAATCGACATCTCAGAGGCGGCCATATCTCTGGAAAACAATAATTACGTTTATGATGGAAAGGCCAAGACTCCGGCGGTCACCGTAATCATGAATGGAAAGGTATTAGTCTGCAATACGGATTACACGGTCTCCTACAGCAACAACATTCGGCCTGGAAAGGCGAAAGCGACGGCCACAGGAAAGGGCAATTATAAGGGCAGTGTGTCGATGACATTTAACATTACCGATCAGGACGACAATACCAATCAGGACAACAATACCAGTCCGGACGATATTACCAGTCCGGACGGAACGAAACCGGGTATTATCTGTAATAAGAAGACCTACAGCGTGGCGTACGGGGCAAAGCCGTTCAAGCTGGACGTGAAAGCAGATAAAAAACCGGCTTACAAGAGTTCTTCGAGTAAGATCGCCTCGGTAGATAAAAACGGAAAGGTGACGATCAAGGGAACGGGAATCGCTTACATCACTGTCAAAGCGGATTCCGATTCTGTGAAGATCACGATCAAAGTCAGTCCGAAAAAACCGGCGGTGAAATCCGTAAACGTATCCAAGGGGAAGAAGCTGACGGTGAAATGGGCTAAGGATAAACGGTCGAGCGGATACCAGATACAGATTTGCACGGATAAAAAGTTTAAAAAGGGCGTCAAAAGCGCAGGGAACCTCAAGGCATCTAAGACAACAGTTACCTTTAAAAAGCTGAAAGCGGGAAAGAAATATTATGTCCGAATGCGCGGCTATAAGAAAGTTGGAAAGACGATGCTCTACAGTAAATGGAGCAGTGTGAAACAGAGTGGCAAAGTGAAAAAGTGATATTCTGTAACGATTCAGCACAGGTCGAAGCATTTACTGCCAAGACCGTAAGAACATGATTCAGGTGTGCAAAAGTCTTCACTTCGTTCACCGCAGTGCTGCCCCAGAACGCACAGAACTTATCTGGCGCAGATGGCAGCGTGCGGGCTTAAGTAAATGGTATTGGTACTGAACAGTTACAAAAATTTTGTATTGTGGAGAGGGATGGTGAGTGAATGAAAACCGTATTATCCATTGCCGGAACGGATCCCAGCGGGGGCGCCGGGATCCAGGCTGATTTAAAGACAATGACCATGAATGGAGTCTATGCCATGAGCGCGATCACAGCACTGGTGGCCCAGAACACCACCGGTGTAAAGAAAATTGTGGAGACAACGCCGGAATTTCTCGGACAGCAGATCGATGCGGTGTTTGAGGATATTCCGCCGGATGCAGTGAAGGTCGGCATGGTTGCCTCCTGCGGGCTGATCGAGACCATCGCGGAGCGGCTGCATTTTTATCAGGCAGAAAATATTGTGGTCGATCCCGTGATGGTGGCCACCAGCGGTGACCGGCTGATCACGGAGGAAGCAGTGGATACCCTGAAGAACCGTCTGCTTCCTCTGGCAACTGTTGTTACGCCCAACATCCCGGAGGCGGAGATCCTCTCCGGCATGGCTATCCGCAGCGAAAAAGATATTGAGGCGGCAGCCAGGCGCATCGGTGATGCTTACGGCTGTGCCGTTCTGCTCAAGGGAGGGCACAATATCCATGATGCCAACGATTTTCTGTACGGGAAAGGGGGAAGCCAGTGGTTCTATGGAACCCGCATTGACAATCCCAATACTCATGGCACCGGCTGCACCCTGTCCAGCGCCATAGCGGCTAACCTGGCGAAGGGATTTGATCTGCCCGTATCCGTGCAGCGGTCAAAGGATTATCTCTCCGGTGCGCTGGGGGCCATGCTGGATCTGGGACGGGGCCGGGGACCCATGCAGCACAATTTCAACCTGACAGGTGAATATGCCCGGGAGACAATGTAGTTGAGAGAGGAGGTTTTACAATGAAGCCAGAATAAGAAATACGAGGGGAAAAGCAGGGGAATAGTTAGAACAGCTGAACCTTGACTGTGAGCTGGCAAAACTACTCCGGCATTTTTCCCGGACCTCATCCTACTGCTCAGGAAACTCCCAGATCCCCGCAGCCAAGGGTTATATCACTTACCCTGCTGTGGTGCTTCTCATGACCCGTATCCTGTCCTCTATATTTTACATTAGCATTTCTTGCGCACCATTTTTTGCTTTCTGGCATCAAATACTTTTTAAATATGTTAAACAACAAGAATGATTTACCGCATCTTCGTATACCTGTAATAACCTTTATCATCCCATTATTTTTTCGCAGAATGAGCTGCTCAAGATAAATATTCCTTTCAATTTCCATTTGCCGACTCCTTATTTTTGTGCATATGCAAATATTTTAGTAATACTATTCTGCAACAGAAATAAAACTCTTTCAAGCCTTCATTCCTATTTTATGTGCATTCACACATTTTTATGTAATTTATCTTGGTTGAAAATTTTTCCCACCCATCCCTGCGAACAAAACGTATCCAAGGGACTACCGATCTTTTTGAGTGCGGCATCAATATGGATATCCGCATTATCTGGTATCACGAAGGCGATAAAATGATTATTCATGGGCTATCTGCCAGAACGGATAACTTGATAATGCCGGGCGTATTGTAACCCACTCCCAGTTCCAGAAACGGGACAACCGCATTTTCATGGCGGCGCAGGAAATCAGAATACCGTTTGGCGGCAGAATGCCAGCCCCCATCTTCCACAAATGTATCTATTCGTCCTGCACCGCAAGGAAATCTTCGCCAATCGGTTGAGGAATACGAATGTTCATCAGGGAGCGGAGCAATCTTTTTTACTCTGCGGTATCCGCTGGAACAGACAATCCCTGATACCCGGGCTGTTCAGCAAGCAGGTGCTTTATCAGATATATTCGACGTTCTGCTTGGGTCATATTATCCTCGCTTTTCAACCGCCCGGACAGGACAAACAGTATGGCAGTTGCCGCAGTGCAGACAATGTTCCTGCTGGATTTGATAAGGTGTTCCCGGCTCAATGCACCGCTGG
>DPJQ01000044.1:23926-24125 GCA_003542935.1 Lachnospiraceae bacterium
TCGGCGCAGCTGCCGCAGCCAATGCAAGCGTCCGTAATTTGATAGCCTTTTTCTTTGACAATCCCGCTGCCGATGGTATAGCTTTCCCGGAAAATCGGATTGACGCCGAGATGGAAGTATTCGATTTCTGCGTCTGTAATCTCGAATACGATCCCAGCCAGCTTTCGGGTATCGTCTGGATACACGTTGGACAGATAGG
>DPJQ01000223.1:0-3007 GCA_003542935.1 Lachnospiraceae bacterium
CGAAGCACTTCCCACGGGACGCCTTCGGTGTGCTGCTGGGGCCGTAAAAGCATGAGCAAAATCCCGTCGTCAGTAACCTACTCTCTGATTTCTTCCACGATACTCTCCTGTTTTCGCAGCCCATAGATGATTCTCGGCGTCCAGGTGCCCAGAAGAAGCAGCAGGGGGCAGGCGATCAGCACGGGCAGCAGGCTGAAGCGGTAATGGACAAACCAGATCCCGTCGCACAAGGCACGCAGGGCTGTCAGAGAGAACAGGGCGCCTGCTGTCAGAGAAAAGACGAGGGTGAGGGCGGCGTAATACAGCCCCTCCGCCGTCAGCATCCCCACGAGCTGCCGTCTTGTCATGCCGATGGCTTCCATCATGGCGAATTCCCGTTTTCGTGTTTCCATGCTGGTGAGGACGACGTTGATAAAGTTCAGAAGGCCGATGAGCCCGATCATGGCCGTCAGCAGGGAACCCACCAGGGTGATGATGCCGAGGATCTGGTCATAGGAGCCCGCGTACATGGCTCTGGACTCGTAGGACATCAGCGGTTCTACGTCGGCGGTGTAGCTTTTCAGAAACTCTTCCATGGCATCCGCCTGTCCCTCTTTGGTGTCCATGAGGAAACTCATCAGATAAGCGTCGGAGAGATTCCCTTTAAATTCCTCCGCGGAAATATAGTAGGCGAAGTCATTGCTCATGCGGTTGGTCAGGCTGAAGGAGTGGCCCTTTACCACGGCGGCGATCTCATATTCTTTTGCGGCGCCGTTTTCATACCGCAGGGTGACGGTGTCCCCGGCATGGTGTTTGACATCGCTTTCTATGACGAAATTATTGTCGTCCACCTGCACGCCGTAGAGCATATAGTTTCCGGTCTGCAGCTTTTCCCAGAGGGCGTCCGTATCGGTCTCGCCCTCCACCACCGTCATTTTGGAGAGGACGAAAGGTTCTATGCCGTGCAGCTCCACCCAGTAACCGCCGGTATCATATCCGGCATAGGGCTCGAAGCCCACCGGCGTCTCCCGCCCCGGTGCGCCGTCCTCATTTTTGAGGATATGATCCGGGATCTCCCAGCTCTCCACGGGCAGCCGCACATGGTTCGGGGTCATATAGATCCGGCCGCCGTCGGCGAAAGCTTCCTGGGCCTCACAGGCCGAGATGAAGCTTTCAGACAAGCTTTCTTCCGCCGCCGTCTCTTCATCGAAGGGACGGTATTTGTAGTTCCAGAGGGCGGCGTTGCCGATGATGTCCTCGCACAGGATCATTTTTGACAGAAAACCCTCCCGGTCGATGGAGCCGGTGACCGTGTAGAGGCTGTTCATCAGAATGACGGTCAGAGAGAGGGAGCAGATCACCACGGCCGTCCGTCCCCGATTTCTGCCCAGGTTGGAGAAGGCCATGCGGGTGAGCCGTCCGCCGTCGGTGGTCTTTTTCAGACGTTTCCTCTTTCCGCTCTGTTCGGTATAGCGCAGCGCCTCCACGGGGGAGACCTTTGCGGCGATCCGGGCGGGTTTCTGCTCGGAGATCAGCACGGTGATGACCGTAAACAGTGTGCCGCCGATGAAAATCCAGGGGTGGGGCGACACGGCTGTGATTGCCGTATCTTCCAGCCGGCTTACGTTCAGCATCAGCGGCAGCAGGAATTTCCCCGCGAAAAATCCCAGAAGCAGCCCTGCGGGCGTACCGAAGAGGCACAGCCGGAGCGCCTGTCTGCGCAGAATCCGCCGGATCTGCCGTCCCGTGGTTCCTATGGTCTTTAGCAGGCCGTAAAAGCGGATATCCCGGATGACGGAGATATGGAAAATATTGTAGATGATCAGGTAACCCGTTACCAGGATCAGGAGCAGGGCTGCGCCCAGACTGATCATGGTCATGGGGTCGCTCTCCGCGCCGTCGGACAGATAGGCCCAGTTGGCGTTGGATTCGATATAGTCCGGGCTGCCCGCATCCAGGGAAAATCCGCTGTCTGTGATGATCCGGTCCAGTTTCTTCTGTATACCCATGGAGTTGGAAAACATGACCTCCATGGAGATCTGGCCTACGCCGTCGTAATAGTCCGGGCCTTTGGCGTTCATTTCTTCTCTGTATTGTATCGTGTAGGCCTCTGAGACGATGACAAAACCCACATTCATGCCCTGGGACGACCGGATGACACCGCTGACCGTGAAGGTGCGTTTGACGGGCGCGTCATCCGGGTGTATGCGCAGTAAAAGCTCCACCGTGCCTCCGGCCTTTGCTTCCAGTCCCAGCAGTTCCAGGGAGGTCTGGTCCAGAAGGATCTCGTCTGCTGCCTCCGGCGCTTTTCCGTCGATGATCTCTATGAACCAGTGGGAATAGATGTTTTTTCAATATAATGCATCTCCACATGGCGTTTCAGAAATTCGGGGTTATCCACCCCGTAGGCGGTCGGCATATCCCTGCCGCACTCGACGATGGAGGGATGCTGCGCTAAAATATTATATTGTTCCTCGGTAATGTTTTTGATGGAGCCGTGGGCGTCGCCCCCGGCCTGCAGCATGGCGGAACGCTGGGTGTCCTCGATCATCCCCAGCCCGATGGTGAATACCGCCGTGAAAAGGAGGGCGGTCAGGGCAATGGCGATGGCGGCGATGGTGTTCCGGGTACGGTTTGCCTTGAAGCTTTTTGCGGCCAGACGTTTGACGGCCTGCCGGTTTCTCACGTTACGCATGGGTCTCACCTCCCCTGGCCGGGCGTGTGTCGGCCGGATGAGTGTCAGTCGGATGCGCACTTTCCGGGTGCGTGTCGGTGGGATGTGCGTTTGCCGGGCTTGCACCGGCGGGCAGGACGATCCGGCCGTCCTCGATGCGCACGATCCGGTCTGCCATCTGGGCGATTTCTTCGTTGTGAGTGATCATGACCATGGTCTGGTTAAAGCGTTCTACCGTAACCTTCAAAAGCCCCAGCACATCCTGGCTGGTGGCGGAATCCAGATTTCCCGTGGGCTCATCTGCCAGCAGGATGGCCGGTTTGGACGCCAGGGCCCGGGCGATGGCCACCCGCT
>DPJQ01000223.1:3304-6002 GCA_003542935.1 Lachnospiraceae bacterium
CGCTGCTGCTGGCCGCCGGAAAGCTGGGAAGGCAGCGCGTAGAGCTTACTCTCAAGGCCCAGCACCTCCAGGATGCTGTCCACAAAGGCTTTGTCCACTTTATTGCCGTCCAGTTCCACGGGCAGCACGATGTTTTCGTAGACATTCAGCACCGGCACCAGGTTGTAGCTCTGGAAGACGAAGCCGATCTTCCGCCGCCGGAAAATGGTGAGGGCCTCGTTTTTCAGGGAAAAGATATCCTTGCCGTCCACGACTACCTCTCCCGAGGTGGGGCGGTCCAGTCCGCCCAGCATGTGCAGGAGGGTGGATTTGCCGCTGCCGGAAGTGCCCACGATGGACACAAACTCCCCCTTCTCCACAGAAAAATTCACATCGTCCAGGGCTTTCACACAGGTTTCGTCCTCCCCGTAATATTTTTTCAAATGTATTGTCCGCAGAATTTCCATGTCTGTCTCCCTTCTATACATATTTTAAAGCATAAACAGACTATAGCAGAGTATTCTTTCCAGAACCTTTCTGAAATCTAACAGATTTGCAAGGATTCATCCGGTTTTTTGATGCCGGGATGGAACATGTCTCTCCGGTGACCTACGGAGATATTTTACGGACGCTGCTCGGGGAAGGCCACGGTAATGAGTAATTTTCCCTCGCGGTAATCCGCCCCGATGGTTCCGCCCATGCGCTCGGTCAAAAGCCGGGCGATGGAGAGGCCGAGGCCGGTGGAATTTTGGTTGTCCCTGACAGTGTAGAAACGGTCGAACAGGCGGCCCACGGTCACGGCGTTGAGTTGTGGGGCGGTGTTGGAAAAGGTGATGGTTCCGTCCGTGTCCATGGAGACAGAAAAATCTCCGGCGCTATATTTTAACGCGTTGGAGATGACGTTGCCGAAGATGCGGCCGAGCTCACCGGGATCCAGATACCGCCAGACAGGTTCGTCGGCAATCCGAATCTCGGGCGTCAGTTTTCGCTGCTCCATGGCGCCGTAGAAGGAGAGGAGGCTCTCCTCCAGAGCACGGCCAAGATCCAGCTTCAAGCGCGCGGGCTCCCCGGATGAGGCGACGGAGTAGCTCAAGAGCTCGTCGGTGAGCTGTTTCATGGCCTCTGCCCGGTCTTCGATCTGGGACAGGTAGCGGGCCGCCGCCCCGGAGGTGTTTTCCCGTTTCAGCAGCTCCAGATAACCGAAGATGGCGGTCAAGGGGGTGCGCAGATCGTGGGAGATGTTGGTGACGGCATCTTTGAGCTCCTGGTCGCCTGACTGGAAACGCCGGCGTTCATCCCGCAGACGGCGAAGCTGTACATTCAGCGCAGCCGCAAGCCGCCGCACGGAGCGGCTGCGGCCGGGAATGTCCAGCAGGGTATTGGTCTCTTCGTCCAGGCGGGCGGCGAGGCCTTTTTCGATCTCTTTTAAAGACAGGTCGATGAGCACGCTGCGGACCAAGAGGAGGAGGGTGGCGGCGGCCAGGGCGATGATGCATAGAATCAGTTCCATGGGAGGCTCCTTGATATAGGAAGTATTGGTTACTTTAAATCTTTTTTGTTAAAGGCATAGACCCCGCATCCGGTGGCTGCCACCGTGATGATCACAGCGTACAGGGGCGGATTCCATGGACGGGCGACGGTCCAGGAGGTGATTTGCACGGCCTGGCCGCCGGGGAGGAAGTCATAGAAAAATTCGTAGACTTTCCGTTTGGTTCCCCGCAGATAGTGGGAGTTGGGCTCTTCGCCTTCGTTTATGACTTCGCCGTCCGTTATGAGAGAGTAGGACGGGTAGGTCTCGGGCTCCGACAGCCGGCTGTCGATGTAACTGCCCGCAAGCAGGAGCGCGAAAGCGCCAAGCAGGCAGACGGCCACGGTGGCGGCCTTATTCTGGATCAGCATGGCGGCCAGGGTGAAGATGGCTGAGGCGGCTATGGCAAGTAAAACAGTACACAGAATATAATAGGCGACCTGCGGTGGGACTGCCTGGAAGGGCCCGAGAAGAGGCAGGCCCACGCAGAGGTAGGCGGCAAAATAGAGCAGGCACAGGAAGGTATCGGCCAGGGCGCAGGTGATCAGGTTTGCCAGGTAGATGGCGGGACGCCGCCGGCCTACGACCACTTTATTGCGTATGGTTCCGTCGCTGTATTCAGTGCCGACATAGAGACTGCACAGGACGGCGGCGAGTATCAGGATCAGGGCCACGCAGAGAAAAAATCCGTTGTCCAGAGGAATGGTCTCGCCGCTTTGTTTCATGGTGAAATATCTTACAACGGGCTCATAGATGCCCAGGAGGATCATAAAAATTATTTCCGCCAGAAAGGCATGGCTTTTTTTCAGCCGCGCGAAATTTGCTGCCAGCAGTCTACTCATGTCTGCCACCTCCGATCAGATTGATGTAATAGCTCTCCAGGCTCTCGTCCCGTTCCTGTGCGGTCAGGATTTCACAGTGTTCTTTATCAAGAGCCAGCGCCAGTTTGGTGATATTTACCTGGGCGTAGATGTCCGCTTCCCCGCCGGGGAGGATCTGGTAGGACAGCCCCCAGGCGTCCAGCACCCGGGCCAGGGCTTTCGTGTCGGAAACCCTCAGGCGGGTGCACTTGCGGCAGGCGGCCTCCAGATCGGAGGCGCTCAACTCCCGGATCATATGCCCGCCGTCGATGAAGCCATAGTGGGTGGCCAGACGGGAGAGTTCGTCCAGGATATGGCTGGAGATCAGCAC
>DPJQ01000159.1:0-16032 GCA_003542935.1 Lachnospiraceae bacterium
TTTGCACTTACCGCAAAGCCCTGGGCCAAACTGCAAAAGCTGTCAAATCAGGATTTCGTGGGTGGATATTTCCATGGGTACAGTCAGTACCCGCTGGAATTTCGGAACAGCTTCCCTGAAATGCCGGGATGCCATGTGTAAATCCAGCGTCTCCTGGTCAGGCCAGCGTTCCAGAAAAGCGTAAATATTTCGCCCCTCCCTGCACTGGATCAGCTCATAACTGATATTCCCCGGCTCCTTTCTGGTATCTTCCACCAGTTTTTTGGCCGCTTGCAGAAACTTTTCCACATTCTGGCCGCTGACAATGCATTTTGCATATATAACGATCATCTCTCATTCCCCACTTTCCCATACGAAAAAATTCAACCGTTACGGTTTTTTTCCTGTTTTCAATTCCACTTTATTATTTACTTTTTCTGTCAAAGGCGATATAGTATAGTCATTCGCGGCGTTATATGCCAAACAGACAATTATACCGCCCCGACAGACCCGGACATATAGCACTTAATCATCCGTTTTCACTCGGAGGTTCCCATCATGCCAGAAACAAACGCAGCACCCGCACAGAAATCCCACCGGCTTCCTATAGGTTTAAGCGGGGCCGCCTTAAAATATATTGCCGTCATCACCATGCTGATTGACCACTTTGCCCTGGTTGTCGTTCTCTATGGCTTTATCTACAATGGACGGATGCTGCTGATCAGACGCCACGATATCCTTCCATCCCTATATGATCTGATGCGCCAGATCGGCCGCGTCGCTTTCCCGATCTTTCTCTTTTTACTGGTACAGGGTTTTATTCATACCCGCAGCCGCAAAAAATATGCTGTGAGATTATTTCTCTTTGCCTGCCTGTCCGAGTTGCCATTCAATCTGGCCGTGAGCAGAACGCTTTTTTCCTTTTCCTATCAGAACGTATTCTGGACGCTTTTGGCCGGATTTCTGATGATGTGCCTTCTGGAAAAAATCCAGACTTCCGAGATGCCCCGCTGGGCGGCCTTTCTGGCCAGCCTGTTGGTTGTCGCAGGCCTTTGCTGGGCCGTCACCGTAGGCCATACGGATTACAGCTATCACGGCATCCTCTCGGTACTGCTCCTGTATCTGTTCCGTTACGAAAAATGGATGACTTTGCTCGCCGGTGCGGTCTCTTTCGCCTGGGAGCCCGCCGCCATCATTGCCTTCCTGCCCATTGCGCTTTATAACGGAGAGAAAGGCCGTGCGCCGAAATACTTTTTCTATGCCTTTTACCCGGTTCACCTGTTGGCGCTGGTGGGAATCAATTACGTACTGTTTCACCATCTATGAGCCGCCGTTTCCGGATACCCTGACGCTGCGATGAAGGATACCGGAAACAGCTGCCACATGCAAGTGCAAGTGCTTTAAAAAATCTTACTCTTTATGCACGATATTCTCCATTGTCTTCACAATAGAATCCGAGGGGATCACTCCCCGCACGCTGGTCAACGGATAAATATTCGTATTCCGCCCCACCACGGTTCCCGGGTTCAGTACGCTGTCGCAGCCCACCTCCACATGGTCACCCAGCATAGCGCCAAACTTTTTCAATCCGGTTTCCCATCTTTCTTCAGTCCCCTTGACTATCACCAGTTTCTTATCTGATTTTACATTGGAGGTGATTGAGCCAGCACCCATATGGGATTTAAATCCCAAAATAGAATCGCCCACATAATTATAATGGGGCACCTGCACGTTATTGAACAGGATTACATTTTTGAGCTCCGTGGAGTTTCCTACCACGCAATTGTCGCCCACCAAAACTTTCCCTCTGATAAAGGCGCCCGGCCGTACCTCTGTATGCTCACCGATGATCACCGGCCCGGTGATTGACGCCGTGGGGGCGATGGATGCGGAGCGGGCAATCCAGATATCTTCTCCCCGCCGCTCATAAATATTTTTATCCAGCATGGGGCCGGTCTTTAAGATCCAGTCCCCAATCTCCGGCAGTAGTTCCCAGGGAAATATTTTTCCGTCAAATAATTCCGCCGCCATCGTCTGTGTCAGGTCATATAAATCTGTAATGATTACTGATTCCATACTTTCTCCTATCTTTTTAAGTTGCAAGCGTCTACAGCAATTCTACCCCTGCCCTTTTACAAACCTCCACCGTATCCGGATCCCACACGGATGCCTGCACTTCTCCGATATGGGCTTTGCCCAGCAGCAGCATGCACAGACGGGACTGCCCGATACCGCCGCCGATGGTAAAGGGCAGCCTGCCCTCCAGCAGCATTTTGTGGAAAGGCAGGCCGCGGCGGTCGTCGCAGCCCGCTTTCGTGAGCTGTTCATCCAGAGACTTCGCGTCTACCCGGATACCCATAGATGAGATCTCCAGCGCGTGGCCCAGCACCGGGTTCCAGAACAGCAGATCGCCGTTTAACGCCCAGTCGTCATAATCCGGGGCACGGCCGTCATGGCGCTCGCCGTTTTCCATCACGTCCCCGATCTGCATGATAAAAGCCGTTTTATGCTCCCGGACAAACAGATCCTCCCGCTCCTTCGGCGTTTTACCGGGATACAGCCGGGCCAGCTCCGAGGAAGTGATAAAGGCCGTCTTCCGGCAGAGATGGGTGTCCAGATTCTCAAAATGATAGCGCACCTCATCCAGTGTATTGCAGATCACGTTCACGATCCGTTCCACCGTGTCTTTCAGATAATCCACGTTTCTGTCCTCCTCGCGGATCACCTTTTCCCAATCCCACTGATCTACATAAATGGAATGGATATTGTCCAGCTCCTCGTCCCGCCGTATGGCATTCATATCCGTCAGAAGTCCCTTTCCGATATAAAAATCGTAACGGTGCAGGGCCATACGTTTCCATTTGGCAAGGGACTGCACCACCTGGGCGTCAGCCTGCAGGGCCGGTATATCAAAATCCACCGGGCGTTCCACCCCGTTTAAGTCGTCATTCAGGCCCGTCAGCGGATCCACCACCAGAGGTGCCGTCACCCGCTTCAAATGGAGCGCAATGCACAGTTTCTTTTCAAAAATACTTTTGATCGTTCCGATGGCCTCCTGGGTCTCATAAAGGCTCAGCATGGAAAAATAATCCTCGGGTATGTAGGAATGGCTCATAATCTCCTCCTTCTGAACAGGAACCCCTGTATCCTATACACTATATTCCAAATCCTACACGATTATAAAAAACAATGCCGGATTAGTCAACAGCTATTCCTCCGGCCAAACACCCGAATCATGTTCTCACGGAATGCGGCCGAGAAGAATTCGTCCCGGTTCCCATGAGTAACTTCCAGAACCTCCACATCCGGACGGGAACGGATTTCCGAAAGAAACGGGGAATCCGCTTTCTGCAAAACCCCCAGTACCGGGACAGAACCGTCAAGGCTCCCCAGCACCGCTTTTCGGAACAGCAGGGCTTCCGTCTCATGAGGGCCCAGTTCATCCATAATCAACAGGTCAACGCCCCGGATATCCGAAAGGGCCGCACAGCCAAGCCTGTCAAACCGGCCCGCCGTCTCCTCATTTTGTTCTCCGCAAAATGTCAGGAAATTTTCGGCAGACGGAATGAGCGGACATCTGAGGGAAAGCAGATGAAGGGAGCTTTTCCCCGGAAATACTTTTTCTGATTTTACGGTAAGAAAACCGCCCACTCCCCCCTCAAACCGCTCTATGGACTTCTTTACGAGCGTAGACTTCCCCACTCCCTTTTCCCCGGTAAAAAACAGATGCCTGACGTTTTCAGCCATGCCCCTCCTCCTTTCGGTTCCGGGATGATCCCGGTGCTTTTACCGGAAGGCAGAGCGTCCTTTTTACGCCAAAACGATCCTCGAGAGAAACCACGTCCATGGGGATTCCATAGACTTCCTCCAGCGTTTCCCCGGTAATCACCGCTTCCGGCGCACCAAAAGCCGCCAAACGACCTTCTTTCATCATAAGAACCTTATGCCCAACGGAAAAAGGGTTGTCGGGGCTATGGGTAGACATCACGAGGCAATACCCTTTCCTGGCCAGCTCCGCGGCCACATCCATCAAAAGCTGCCGGTTGGCATAATCCAGGTTGGCAGCCGGTTCGTCCATGATCAATATCTTTGCCGACTGGCAGATTGCCCTCGCAATCAGCACGAGCTGCCTCTGCCCGCCGCTGAGAGCTGGATAGGGTTTATCCGCGAGATGGGCGATCCCCAGCTTTTCCAGAGCACGGACAGCCAGATCCCGATCTCTGACCCCGGGCGCCCCCATAGCAGAAAAATGAGGGGCGCGCCCCATAACTACCAGTTCCAAAACGGTATACGAAAAAACCGTGGCGTGATTCTGCGGAATGTAAGCAGCCAACTTTGCCCGTTTCTTTGGCTCCAGTCCTCCCGTTGCCTCCCCGTCCAGACGTACCTCGCCGGACGTTGCCGGGAGCATACCAAGAAGCAGACGGAACAACGTCGTTTTGCCGCAGCCGTTGGGACCCAGGACACATAAAATCTCCCCTGCGTCCGCCTGGCAGGTAATTCCCTTTACCACATCACCGGAACCATAGCCGCCCCGCAGATCCTCGATTTCCAGGAGCATGGTCATCCATCCTTTCTCTTAATGATCAGATATACAAAAAAGGGGGCTCCCATAAAGCTGGTCACCACACCGATGGGGATCTCCAGCGCCAGAAGGGAACGGGCCAGGTCGTCCATCAGGAGCAGATACGCCGCCCCCATAAGCCCGCAGGCGGGAATCAGCCGTTTATAATCCGCTCCCACCAGGGCCCTGGCCATATGGGGAACCATAAGGCCCACCCAGCCGATCAGCCCGCCCAGGCATACAGCGGCCGCGCTGACCAGCGTGGACGCCACGATAAATACGATACGCAGACGGCGCACATTGACACCAAGGCTCTGCGCTTCTTCATCCTCCAGCGTCAGAAGATTGAGCCTCCATCTCAGGGCCAGAATAACGGCCAGGCCCAACAAAACCGGGCCAAGGCTCCAAATAACAGAAGCCATATTGGCTTTTGCCAGACTTCCCATGAGCCAGAATGTGATCTGCTGAAGGACATCGTTGGGATCAGACATATATTTAATCATGGTTACGCCGGAATTACAGAGAGCCATGATCATGGAGCCGGTGAGCACCAGGCTGAGCGTCTGGGAATGGGCTGATTTGCGGCTGATCAGATAGGAAAAGGCCACGGCCAGAATTCCACCGGTAAATGCCGCAAGCTGGATGCGCCACCCCGAAACACCGTTTAGAATCGCAAAAGCCGCGCCAAGACTGGCCCCTGAGGATACGCCGAGAATATCGGGAGAAACCAGGGGGTTGCGGAACATCCCCTGGTAAACAGAACCTGCCACAGACAGGGCAGAGCCGATCAGCACGGCCGAAAGGATACGGGGAAGCCGTATACTCCAGAATATGGTGACTGCCTGATCCGAAACGGCGCCCTGGTATCCGAAACGGAAAAAAAACGCCTTTACCACCTCGCCGGGAGTCAGCGGATAGTAGCCGACCCAGAAAGAAAACAGCACGGTACAAACAAAAAGAAGAGACAAAACCGGCATCACGCTTCGCTGATATCTGCCTGACTCTGTCTCTTTTCCCTTTTGTGCCGTTTTATCGTCCCTCATCATTCGGATCCCCCTTATCCAGATTTATGGCTGCCCGTCCGCTCCGCAACCCGTCGCCGGGAATAGGGGTAGGATCGGTAACCACTTAACATTTGCGGGAATCCTCCTGTCTGTTTTCTGCTTGACGGTAACCGAAAAACATGCTATGGTTTATAGGATTAGATATTTCCCAAAATTTGTGAATATTTTATCACACTTCCCTGCCTGTGTCAATGCGGCTTGTCATCGGATTCATTCTGTTATTTACCGACCAGGCGGGTTTTCTACTATTATTCCACAAAGGAGAAACCCCATGAAACAAGTATCGGGATTGCTTCTTATGCTGACCGTTTTTGCTGCCCTGGGAACAGTCTGCGGCTGCGGAAAAACAGCAGACGGGCAAAAAGATCCTGCCTCCGGCACGTCTGCCGCTTCCTCAAAAGCAGCGGAGAGCCCCGATATTTCGGAAGCCTCCGGGACAGAAAGCTCCATAGGAGAAAAAGCGGAAAACTCCGGATCGGAAATTTCTGCCGAAGGGCGGCAGGTAACGGACATGGCCGGACGGACGGTAATCCTTCCGGATACCGCGGGCACAATATTCCCCACAGATCCCACAGCCGGGATCTATCTTTACACGCTTGTTCCGGATAAAATGCTGGGATGGAATTACGAACTCAACGACATCGAAAAAAGTATTATACCGGAAAAATACCACGATCTCCCTAATTTCGGGATGGGGGATGCCATCAATTATGAAGCGGTGATCGCCGCCGGCCCCTCCGCCGTCCTGGTGGTCGGAGCTATCAATGACGGCACGATTGACGCGTCAGACAAGCTGGAAGAAAGCCTTGGCCTGCCGGTCGTCATGGTGGACAATCAGCTGGAAAGCACACCCGAGGCCTATCGTCTCATGGGAGAATGGTTTGGAGCGGAAGAAAAAGCCGAGGAATTGGCCGCTTACGCAGAACGCACCTTTAAAGAGGTTGACGCCATGGATATTTCGGAAGAAGACCGGGTGCGCATGTATTATGGCAATGGCGAAAACGCCCTGGAAACTCCGCCGGCCGGCTCTACCCGCGGCCAGTTTATTGAACGGGCAGGGGCTATAAACGTGGCAGATCTGGAACTTGACGGCGAATCCATGGCCCAGATTTCTCTGGAACAGCTTTTAGCCTGGGATCCGGATGTCATCGTCGTGAATGGAGAGCCAAAATCCAGCATAAGCGGTAAACAGACTGCGGACAAAATCCTGAATGACCCGGATTGTGCTTCCTTGAAAGCCGTCCGGAACCAACAGATATACGGCACACCAAATGCGCCGTTCAGCTGGGTGGACCGTCCGCCCGGACCCAACCGCCTGATCGGTATCCGCTGGCTCTCCGGCCTGATCTACCCGGACGCCCTCGGATTTGATGTGGACGAAGAAGTTACGGAGTTCTTCCGCCTGTTTTACCATGTAGATCTGACGGAAGAAATGCTCACGAAACTGTATGAGGGAACGACCGGGCAGGAAGATTAGCGGTAATGTTTCCTGAAAATTTCATATACCACTTTGGAAGCCTCCCTTTCCGCTTCGTCATAAACCGCCAGGAACCTCTCGCCTTCCGGCGTAAGCCTGGAACCTTTTTTTCCCATGCGGTAGAGCAGCTGGATACCTAAAACCTCCTCTGCCTGCCGCATGATCCGCCAGGCTTTGCTGTATGCCATACCCATCTGTCTGGCGGAGAGATTTAAAGACTGGTGTGTTTCAATCCCATGGAGAAGGGCCGCTACACCGCGGCCAAAATATCCTTCCGCCTTTGCATCTTTCTCTTTTACCCGGATCTGGGTATTGCAGTAAAAATCTTTTTCCATTCTTTTTCCTCGCCTAAATTTTCATCAGACTGCGTTTTGCCCTATAACAGGGAGAATCATCGGCAGACACCATTTTCATTTTCCAACAGGCCGGATAGCCGCAGATCTCTTTCGGATATGTCCCGCCCGGACGATTTACATACCCATCCAGATATAATTTTCCCTCTGCCAATTCCGCCCGATAATCAATTATCTCCGGAATCCGAAACACTTCTTCGTCCAGTTCCGGCATTGCGGGCGGCAGCTCATCCTGCATATCCCCCTCACATCCTGACTGCTTCTTAAGCCGGGTCACTCTGTCCAGACGGACAAGAGCGCTGCCGCAGGGACAGCCCTCCGGCAAAAACCGTGTATAATCCCCTGTCCTGTAACGGATCAAAGGCATGGCTTCCGCCTGAATAGTCGTAATGACCAGCTCTCCCCACTCTCCTTTGGGAACGGGACGCCCTCTCCCGTCCACAATCTCTGCAATGATGTCGTTTTCCCGTAGATGCACTCCCGAAAAAGCAGGACAGGTCACTGCGCCTCCCAGCCCCATCTCTCTGGAGCCGTAGTGAGGATATAATTTATTTCCCAGCCTTTTTTCGATTTCTTCCTTTACCGTTTCCGGACAGGCATCGGCACTGACCAGCGCACGCCTGAGCGGCGTTTCCGGATTCAGGCGCAAAAGGGACAGCAGCGGAACCGGCATACCGACAAAAGTCTCCGGACGTTCTTCCTCAAGGAACCGTAAAAGCTCACCGTAAGTTCTCCCGATCCCGGTCTCCACCGGATATGCGCCAAGGCGGCGGACAGCCTCGGCAATGAGCTCGCCCAATCCTCCTGGCCCGGAAAAAGGCATACAGATCATTGTTTTTTCTCCCGGACAGACCAGCTCGGATAAACCTGCCTCAAAAAAGGAAACCGTCCGCTCGTTATCCGCCGCCGAATAATAGATCCTCTTTGCCTCCCCTGTAGTCCCCGATGTCTCTTCCGTCCTGATCCGTTCGATTCCGGCCTGACTGATCAGCGTCATCCGGTTCCCGTGCTCCCTAAGATCACTTTCCGTGGTAAAGGGCAGGTTTTTCAGTTCATCCAGGCCGGAAAGTTTTTCCGGAAGCCCACCGTAAAAACCGTCCCGTTCTTTTTCACGCATGAGAAGCCTGTTCAGCTTCCTGAGCTGAATTTCTTCAATAGTCTTCCTGCTAAGACAGTCCGCCCCTTCCTGCCGCCTTATCAGAAGATCCAACGCAGCTGTTTTCATCGGTACAGCGTCCTTCCTCCCATACCCGTCAGATTATAAGCGCAAAAAGGCACCATGCCGTAACGGCTGTCTGTCTCCAGGATATAGCAGCGCCGCAGCCGTTCCAGATCCAGATTCCATGCGTCCTGAAACAGCATACCGGATATAGCAAAGGTATTGTTATGAAGCTTCACCATAAACTCATCCAGCGAAGACGTATCCAGCTGCATCCGGGACGTATCCTCACCGCAGCAGCACGGCTCATTTTCTTCCGCACAGCAACACGCTGTTTCTTCTTCCGCACAGCCGCCCGCCGTCTCTTCTCCTGCGCAGCAGCAACTGTTTCCGGGATCTTCCGTTTCCGCTCCTGTCCACTGCCTTGCCACGAACTCCCTCGCCTGCTCCGAAGTGGCATAGGCCCTGGCCGTCCCGTGAACCATGGGCATAAGCGCACCGTCCTCGCGGCGCAAATAATTCGCCTGGAAAGTGCAGTAAGGGTTCGTTGCATTGCCTCCCGTAAAATGCCCGGCAGAAATTCTTCCCCCTGTCTGTTCTTCCATGAGTCCCAATATCTTCGGAATCGTCAGACGGTAATTCCCGGGCGCTTCAAGGCATCGTCCGAAATAACTGACGGGCTGGAAATGTACGCCCCGCACCACCGGCATCCCGCTTAGGGCAAAATCAAGGATCTCTCCCACCTGATCCTCATTAACCCCGGGGGTAAGGACCGGCACCAGGATCACCCCCAGTCCCGCCTTTTTGCAGGCTTCGATGGCCGCGCATTTTTCCCTGAACAGCGGCCTGCCCCGGAGAATCGTATACACCTCGTCCTTAACCCCGTCAAACTGCAGGAAAACGCACGAAAGCCCCGCTGCTTTCAGGCTTTCTGCATAGCCCGGTTCTTCTGCCAGACGAATCCCGTTGGTATTGAGCTGGAAAAAAGAAAATCCTTTTTCCCTCCCCATGCGGATAATTTCCGGCAGATCGTCCCGCACCGTGGGTTCTCCGCCGGAAATCTGCAGATTGAACGGGCCTCCGTGGGACATGAGATGATCCATCTGCAGGGTCAGTTCGTCCATGGGTACATCCCGTCCCTCTCCCTCGCCTGCCCTGGCAAAGCAGACGGGGCAGCGCAGATTGCACCGGTTTGTGACCTCCAGAAGCACACAACAACCCTTTCGCTCATGTTCCACGCAAAGCCCGCAGTCCAAAGGGCATCCCCGGTCTGCCGGTTTAGCCGCCGGGATCCGGTCCGCCGGCTGCAAATCAGCCCCCCATGAACAATAGCTCTCTTCCGCTCCCTCCCAGATCAGCGCAGTATACGCCCCGTGTTCCGGACATGCCTTTTCCAGAAAAATCCCCTGTTCCCTTACCACCTTTTTGGCGGAAACCACCCGCAAACACACCGGGCACACGCTTTCTGTCATTCCGATAATTTTTCCGTGCCGATACTCCCCAGCCATTCTTCCAACCCTTCTTTCTCTTTCTCCCATCCCTCCGCCGTATAGTTTATCTTTACGACATTCGCCGCCAGGATTCCCTTGATCTCCAGCCCGTCTTTCCTGGCCGAAAACACCGGCCTGCGGAATGTATGGTTTTCCCGTATCTCCCACCCGTCAAGATACGCCAGAAGCTCTGCCCCCGTCACGGGCAGCTCATATTCATAGGTTCTGGCCTGGGCAAAACAGTTTTCCGTCTTCTTCCACCGATAATTCATATACCGCCGCTTTCTATAATGTCCCGGACTGCCCGGAGCGTCTGCTCTACTTCCTCCTCCGTCGTAAACCGGGACAAGCTCAGCCGGAGCGTTCCTCCCGGCATTCCGATATCCTTCATAACTTCCGGCGCACAGTGAAGACCCGACCGGAGAATGATGTCATAACTCCCGGTAAGGATATCCGCCGCGTCCCCGGGAGACACCCCGGGAATGCTAAAAGATACCACAGGGGTAACCGCGCCGCCCGGCACAATCACGCGGCATCCAAGGGCCATAAGTCCCTTCGCCAGCTGCTTTACCACCCCATCCAAAGACGCCTTGTCCATCGGATGATCCCTGCGCCATGTAAGCGCCGCCAAAAGGCCATGAAAAGAAGGTTCATTTCCCGTTCCTGCCTCCAAACGGAGAGGCATCTCATCCGGCATATCTTTTAAATCGCTTTTTACACCTGTTCCGCCCACCATATGAGGCTCCAGGGACAATCCCGGCCTTACATACAAGCCTCCCGTCCCCTGGGGGCCCAGCAGATATTTATGGCCCGTAAAGGCAGCCATATCCACTCGCCAGCGGGAAAGCCTTACCGGAACGCATCCTAAAGTCTGGGATATGTCCAAAAACACATCCGCTCCGGCCTCCTTGGCAATGGCCGTCAGAGTTTCCGCATCGTTCACTGCCCCTGTCACATTAGAGGCATGGGTAAAAACACAAAGTTTGGGCCCATGCTCCCTGACAGCCCGTTCCCAGACTCCGGGTTCCAGCCGCCCTGCCCTGTCCACCGGAACTTCCACCGTCCGGATTCCCTGTTTTTCCATCCGGTGCAGCGGACGGAGTACGGCGTTATGCTCGGCCCTGCTATAAAGAATCCTGTCTCCCCGCCGGAGAGGATAACCGAAAATCCCCTGGTTCAATGCCCAGGTAGAATTACACCCCAGGGCAATCTGTTCCGGTTCGGAAACCTCCATAAGCAGAGCCAGCTCTTTCCTCACCTCATGAAACACGTCAAAATCCCGGATCCCGCCCCTGCCGGCTTCCCCCGGAAGCGCCCTCACCGCTTCTGCCATGGCCTCCGCCACCCCGGGCGGCTTGGGCCAGGAAGTCGCCGCGTTATTCATATAAATACACGCCTTACAGCCGCTCACCTGTCATCACCTCAAATTCTTTTAACAGCCTCTCACAGATTCCGCCCTTCCCCAAAATCCTATCCCCCACCGGGGACATTTTCTGAAAATCCGGATCCCCCCTGCTCAATTTACCGGCCAGATAAACCAAAGTATCTTCCCTGCAGACAGTCTCCGGCTCACGCCCAGACCATCGATCTCCTCCTGCAAGCTCTGCCAGAGCCTCGTAGCCCCGCACCCGCAGGAATGCCCCGGCCATATCCCCGCCGCCGGAAAAACCGCACACATACCCTCCGCTCCGGCAAAGCTCCACATCCAGGCAGATTCCCGATTCCACCAGCCGCTCTGCCATCCATCCGGCAAGCCTTCCCACCGAACGGCCGTATCTCCTGGCAGGTTCCGGAAGACCCGCCTCCTCATACCATCTTTCGCAAATCCCTTCCGAAACGCCCTTATGCTTCTTTGCATAAACCGTCAGTTTTTCAAAGTCCCTCCGGTAATCGGCGTCGGCCAAAGCCCCGGGGTCGCCGGAAAGCTCCACCGGTTCTGTCCGCATCCGGGCAAACGCCCCCCGGAGACCGCCCTCTCCCCCATACCGCAACACCTTCTCACATCCACCCGCCAAAATCACAGGCGGATGGGCGGCGTTTCCATCGGCCATGGGCAAAAGCGCCTCCGTATCCCCGGCCGCCCTGCAGACGCCCTGTTTCATCCTCCCCATACTCTCCGGCGACACCAGGGGAATATCACCCGGAAGGAAAAAGACGGCGTCCGTCTCTGCCTTTTCCAGAAGGCGGGAAAGTCCCAGACGGAAAGAAGCAAACATATCGGTTTCCCTGTAAGCCCGGTTTTCTACCACCTGCACGCCGAGGGGCAAAAGTACCGCCTCCATCTCGCGGTGCCTGCAGCCTGTAACCACGGTAATGTCCCTGATCCCGGCATTTTTCAGGCTCTGGACGGTCATCCGGATCATGGGAAATCCGTTCAGCTCCATGAGCGGTTTAAACCCGTCCATCCGGCTGGACATCCCGGCAGCCGCGATCAGGCCCTGCAGCCTCATAAAGCTATCAGCCCGCGCCCGGCCAGCAGCTCCATGCATTTTGCGAACACACTCTCTACCAGTTCCGGGCACCGTTTCATTTTGTTAGACGGGTCTCCCTCCAAGATATCCCTGCAGTCCCATCCCCCGTAGGCATCCTCCGTAAAATCTTTAAACCACTTCACAAACTCCCGGATCATTTCCGCCATACCCGGATCTTCCAGTTCTTCCGCTTCGCCTTTGCCGCTAAAATATCCGAGAAGGCAGCAGCCGCCCGTCAGAGCCCCGCAGGCATTTCCGGAAAATCCCATTCCGCCGTTCAGCCCGCCCATAGCCCGGATCAGATCCGGTTCTTCTTTTCCGTCCGCTTCCAAAGCCAGCATCAAAAGAATCTGCGCACAGTAAAATCCCTGGCCGGATAACTCCAGCATACGGTCAAATAGTTCCATGGTCTCCTCCTTTCCCAAGCCATGCCAGAAAATAGCCGCAGCGCGCCTTTCCCGCCTCCCGGAAAAAATCCAGACAGGCCGCATCCGCATTGCCATTCCAAAGGCTTTCCAAATAAAATTCCCGCCAGACAGGCGTTTCGTCCAGCCATTTCCGCAGCGTGAATCCCGTTTCCCGCCAAACCCTCTCCCAGCAGGAAAACTCCAGAGGATACGGCATGGAAAGGGCGGGAGCATCCTCTTTCCCAAAAAAAATGTCGGACAGGAGCAGGCTGCCTCCGGGCCGCAGAACCCGGAAAGCTTCCCGGAGGGCTGACGTCCCGTCTCCGCAGGTCGAAACGCTGCACTCCGCCATGCAAATATCAAAACTTCCGTCAGAAACCGGTAAACTCCTCATATCTCCCCAAAAAAGCTCCGACGATCCTACCCCATATAAAAGATCGATTCCCACCGCCGCATAACCCTGCTCCCGCAGATACCGCACCGATTCTCCCCCGCCGGCCCCCAGATCCAGAACCCTTCCGGGCGGCGTTATCTCTCCCAACGCAAACAGCCGGCGGGTCAGGGCCATGCCGCCGGGATGGGAGCCGATCATTTATCCTCCAGGCTTCGTTCCACCGTCAGTACCTTTCCCACAGCCAGTTCCTCCGGCACATAGATATAACCGCAGGAGGGACACACCGGAAGTTCCACCGGAAACGCATTCCCAAGGTATCCAAAAGTGGCTTTGCCTTTTACCAGGGGAATCTTGCATTTCGCACAAATCAGTTTTCCCAGCGGATCTATGGTATAGTAACTCTTTTCTGCCATGTCCCCTCCTATTCTACGGTCATCCGGTGGCTGTAGGCGCCGCGCACGGTATAAACCCCGCCGTCCTCCGTAAATTTCACCCAGAAAGTAACATTCCCGAAGCGTGCGCCGGCAGAAAGCCACCCGGTTTCCTCATCATATACTGCCTCCCCCGAAGCTTCGTAAGCTTTCAGGACGCCGGCCACATCACTTTTCAAAATCATGCGTGTTTCCATCTGCGCTTCCACGCCTTTCGCATAATCTATTGCCGCCATAGTATCCACCTCAAACGATTCTTTCCACACATCCCGAAGGAGCTTTTGTTTCAGCTTCAGCCGATTCGCCCTTCTCTCCGAGAGACCGGGAACCGGCCCTGGTTCTACGCCGTAAGCCAATTCCAGAATATGGCAGGTATCCTTCCCCGCCCGCGAAAACTGATCCCGGCACGCCATACAGTAGGTGAGAAGCTTTTGCTTCGTCCTGCCCGCCGCAAATTCCGCTTTCTTCCGCGATACCTCCGGGTTGGCATACTTTACAAGCCCGCCGTAGCCGCAGCAGGGAGAAAGATCACCGCTCAAGGAGGCTTCTTCTACCCGGTATCCCAGAGCTTCCGCAAAGGCCCGGATCCCTTCCTGGGTTCTGGCATCTCCCCTGGCGCTGCAGGCATCATGGACGGCCACTGTTCCGGATCCCCTCCTCTCCCATCCCAGAGAGAGCAGAATGTCCCAAATTCCCACAACCTCCATATCCGTGTGTTCCGAAAAGACCTGCTTACAAGTGGGACAGGCACAGATCACCGCGGGCCTGCCCATCCGCTCCCAGGCCGACACAAACTGTTCCATAGCCTTTGCCGACAGATCCTCCCTGGCGGCCCATTTGGATATGGCCCCGCAGCAGCCGAGAACCAGCCCTACCCCGCCGGTAAGACGGGCACGCAGATCCGCATAGGCAGCCTCCACGGTATCCGGCGAAACGGCCCCCGCCTGGCAGCCGGGGAAAAACAGATACCGGCATTGGTCATAGCCGGGGGCGGCTTTGGCAAAAAAGGCTTCTCCATTGGAAAATTCCTGATCCAAAAGGGCGAATTCGTGGGCAGACGGAGGCATTTTTTTCGTCTCCACCATCGTGTGTTTTGCGATCCGGCATACATCGGGATAATCAAACCCGTTGGGACAGGCAGTTTGGCACTGGCCGCATTCGTCGCAGGCATTGATCATGCCGTTGGCCATATGGTTCCCCATGACGATAGACATATTGTTATAAATCTCCCGGATGGCCGCCCTGGGATTCCGCCTGTAATGCTGCAAATAGACACACCCTTTTACACATTCCAGACACTGGCACTGTATACACCGGGCCGCCTCCGCCGTCGCACTTTCCTTTGTCACACTGTCCACGGCCGCCAGGGCCCTGGAGCCTTCCACGCCATCCATAGTCACAAAAAGACGGCTTTCCACCGGCCCTTTCTCCGGTTCCCCATGGACGCCCTGCACATAACGCTCTGCCAGAAGGGCCGCATGTTTTGCATCCGCCAGGATCCATTCCGCGCTTTCCCTGATTTCAGCCGTATAAAAACCATCCGGTAAAGCCGTCCATCCGGCGGCCGGCGAGATACAGCCGCCGTCCTTCCCGTCCAGAAACCCGGGCAGGTCATCCCGCAGCAAAACTTCTCTTCTCTCCTTCTCGATTCTGAGCCCCTGGAAAGCTGTCAGCTCCCCGCGGATTTCTTCTTCTGTAAGCCCCCAGCCGACGAGGATCTCCTCCATGGAACCGCAGGCCGTATACCAGAAAACTTCATATCCTTTCTTCCCCAGTTCCCACAAGCAGGCCAGGGCAAAAAGATCATCACCCGCAACAGCCATTTTCCGGTTCTTTTTCGGGAGCATGAACCGGCTGACTTTTCCGGAACCGCCGTATAGGGCGCAGGCCCTCTCCATTGCCTTCAAGGCAATCCCGTCCCCGCACTCCGCCAATTTGCACCCCTTCACGCAGGTGCCCCCGCAGTTCTTTGCCAGCAAATGCAAAAAAGGCGTTACTGTCCGAATGACTGCCGCGGCTTTTACATAATTCCCTTTAGCCGCACAGTCACAAACCGCGCGCATATCTATATGGAGGGGACACGCGGCCTGACACCCGGGCGGATCGTCCCTGGTACAGACGGCCTCCCTCTCATGCAGTTCCTCCTGGCTGAAAGCCTGTTTCATCAGATACTGTTTTCCGATCACCTGTTTTTCCATAGGCGCCTCTCCCGTTATTATACTAAAAAAAGATAAGCCCTGTTA
>DPJQ01000159.1:16302-20253 GCA_003542935.1 Lachnospiraceae bacterium
AAAAGATAAGCCCTGTTAAGAAGAAAATCCTGCAGAGCAGGATTTTCTTCTTCCTGTATAAATCCGATTTCCTACAGCGCTTCGATAGCCGCCTTCACAACCTCCGGACGGGCCGGGATCTTTGTAATACGTGCGCCTGTAGCATTATAGATTGCATTCAGAATAGCAGGATGGGGAGCCGCCAGCGGTCCCTCACCACAGCCTGCCGCACCGTACGGTCCCAGCGGGCGGGGATGGTTGGTCTGATAAATCAGTTCAATATCATCCGGCACATCATTGGGATACGGGATACCGCATTTCTGAAGGGTCGTATGCTTCTGCAGATCTTCGAAGTCTTCAGACAACGCAAGCCCGATACCCTGCGCGATGGCGCCCATCACCTGGCCATCCACCACGATCTTGTTAATGATCGTACCGAAATCAGATACCATCGTAAATTTCACCACTTTTACCTTGCCGGTCGCCATCTCAACACGGACGACGGGAAGGGAAATACAGTACATATAAACGGAGAAAGGATTGCCCTGTGCCGTTTCCATATCACAGTCGGAGCATCCGGTCGCTACCCATTTTCCTTCATATTTCAATGCCAGGCCTTCCGCCTTCATCTCCTCATAGGTACGGAAAGTCCCGTCAGGTTTTTTCATGGCGTCAATCAGCATCTCACAGGCCACCCTGGTAGCATTCCCCGACATAACATTGGAGCGGGAGCCGCCTGCCGGGCCGGAGTTGGGCGTCAGGCCCGTGTCGTTCATAACCAGTTTGATCTGCTCCGGCGTGATACCCGCCTGTCGGAGCGTCTCATGGGCATGGGTCAGCGTACCGATATCCGCGCCCTGTCCGTGATCCTCCCAGGAATTGTAGATCGTCACTGTGCCGTCGGCATTGAGCTCGGCCCACGCCTCGGAAGAATCCACACCGTCCAAACCACAGCCATAAATCCCCAGAGAAACGCCGACACCATATTTATATTTGCCGCCCTCCCCCTTCGTAGCATTGAGTTCTTCCGCATAAGCCTTGTTCGCCTGGTATTTAGGCCTTGCCAGATCAAAGAGATCCTCCAGACAGTAAACGTCAGGCTTGCAGCCGTTGGGTGTCGTAGAACCTTCCGACTCTTTATAGCAGTTCATGGCACGGAATTCAAAAGGATCTATTCCCATTTTTGCCGCCATCACATCCAGGGCAATATCGCCGCCCATAAAGGACTGAGGCGCACCGTAACCCCGGAATGCCGCGCCGTAGGCATGGTTCGTACAGACGGTCTGGGACTTATTGCGGATATTTTTGATATCCATACCGGCTCCCACAAACTGGCTCAGACGCATAGTCAGAAGATCGCCAAACTCGGAATAGGGGCCGTGATCAATATAATTGTCGCCCTCCAGCGCCAGAAGCTTGCCGTTTTCGTCTGCGGCCAGCTTAATATTCATAAAGCCGGGACTTCTCTTGCCCGTATAGGTAATCATCTGATACATATCAAAGTTCAGGGCCACGGGACGTTTCGTCACCAGCGTAGCTACGCCTACCAGCGCCTCAATGGTCGGGGAGAACTTATAACCAAACGTACCGCCGGCATGGAGCTGAACCAATCTCAGCTTCTCCGGTGCAACACCGATGCCTTCGCAGATCATGGCATGATGCAGATGGATGCCGATCGATTTGGAATGGACGGTCACCCTGCCTTCCTCATCCGTGTAAGCATAAGCCACATCCGGCTCAATGGGAAGATGGGGCTGGCGGGAACAGTACGCTTCCACCTCAATCACATTGGGAGCGCTCTCCATAATAGGGGCAGTATCTTCGCCCTTGATGCAATTTGTCTCATAATAAACGTTCGGCGTACCGGGATGGATCTCGATAGCGTCGGGAGCCATGGCTTCAGGAGCGGACATATAGGCCGGGAGGACTTCCAGATCCACTTTCACAGCCTTTGCCGCTGCTTTCGCATGTTCTACAGTATCCGCGCAGACCATGGCAATGGCATCGCCGTACTGGAATACCTTCTCATCACAGAGAATCGGCCGATCCCAGCCGTCTCCCTTATTGGTGGGGAAGGTAATGAGGCCCGTAATTCTGTTTTTGCCCGGTACATCTTTATATGTAATGATCCTCTCCACACCCGGCATCTTTTCCGCCTCGGAACAGTCAATGCCTTTGATATTCGCGTGGGACACCTCCGCCTGTACCAATGCGATCTGGAGCGTATCCTCCGGAAGATTTTTGATCTCGTCCGCGCCGAAATTCCACTGGCCGGTCACCTTTGCGGCCCCGGAAGGACGGGCATAACTGGTTCCTATGATCTTATTGTCCGTAGGAAGGAACATCAAATCTTCCTTGGACATCTCGCCGCGAAGCACTTTCGCCGCATCCATAACCGCGTCAATGAGCGGCTTGTACCCTGTACAGCGGCAGAGATTACGGTTTTTGTTAAACCAGCTCCGCACTTCTTCTCTTGTCGGGGAAGGGTTATTCTCTAAGAGCACCTTGGCGCTCATGATAAATCCGGGAGAACAGAAGCCACACTGGGCACATCCGTGGGCCACCCAGGCTGCCTGCAGCGGATGGAGATCATCCAATGTTCCGATCCCCTCAATCGTCTCCACCTTCGCATAATCCGGAACCTTAGCAATTTTGGTGATACAGGAGCGGGTCACCTTTCCGTCTACGATCACATTACATGCGCCGCAGTGCCCCTCGCCGCAGCCGATTTTACAGCCGGTGAGAAGCAGCCTGTCCCGAAGTATCTGGGCCAAAGACTCGGTTCCCTCCACCACGAGGGTGCGCTCCACCCCATTAATAATAAGTACCTTCTTGATCATTCAAAACCTCCTTTTCCTGGTTGGCCGTTACAGTTGCCGCAAGCAATATGCTTAAAATCCATGAACGATAACCCGTCCCGCGCAAAACCTCTTGCTTTCTCCGTCTTCCGGGTGTTACAATAAAAACCATCAGATTACGGAGGAATGCTTATGGAATTACATGAAATACACGCCAGTATAGTCACCGTTGAAGTGACAGATGAACAGACCGGGGAGACATTCCGCCGGGAGCTTCCCATCGACTTCTACGAAACAGCCAACCTTCTCCGGTTACGCGGAGAAGACCTGAACGGAAAACCCAGCGAGCTGGTTTTTTTGTCCGGCACCGGTGTGGACAGGCTCAAAGGCCTCATGGGACAGGGGCCCAATACGGATCCCTGCGGTTCTCATGGAAAAAATTCACAAACACACTGCTAAATATATGTTCAGTATAGTTTATTCTAACAATGCAGTCAACAAAACATTTGTCAGTTTATTATACTATTTTGAGGATAATAAATTATTTTTTGTCAATTATACCCCCATTGCTAACTCATCCCATTCGCTGCCCGGAATAACTGTCCGGCTCGGAAAAGGAGAAAGAATGAACGTAATACTATTCGGAAGCGGACAGGGCGGACAGATGGCCGCCCGATGGCTTCCCGCAGACTGGAAACTTATGGCCTTCGCTGACAATGATCCGGAAAAACAGAAAGCACGGCACGACGACTCCTCCGAAAAGAAAGGATTTTCCGGAGAAATCCCCGTCATAGCCCCTGCCCGGATCCCGTCCTTCGCCCCGGATCTTGTTTTCATCACCGTGCTGAACCGGGATGCGGCCCGCAGAATCGAGCTGCAGCTAAGAGATCTGGGCTATCAAGGAGAGATCAGGACATTGCAGCCATTCCGGGATCTCATGGATCTGAGGCTGGCCCACGCAAGGCTTTTCGCCGAAGAAATCCGAACCGCAAACCTGCCCGGGGCCGTAGCCGAGCTTGGCGTTTACCGGGGAGATTTCGCCATAGAGATCAACAGGCTTTTTCCGGACCGGACACTCTACCTTTTTGACACCTTCACCGGTTTTTCACCGGAGGACATGGCCGCCGAGAGACGGCTTGTTTCCGGTACCCGGATCCCTGAAACGGAACCGCCC
>DPJQ01000159.1:20531-20948 GCA_003542935.1 Lachnospiraceae bacterium
GGAACCGCCCGCCACAAAATCCCGCGGCCCGGAAACCACTTTCAGAAATTTCAGCGACACCAGCGCCGAACTGGTCCGAAGCCGTCTGCCCCACCCGGAGAAAGCCGTGTTCTGCAAAGGCCGATTTCCGGAAAGCCTCCCGGACGACCTCCCTCCCCTGGTTTTCGTCAGCCTGGATCCGGATCTCTACGCCCCGGCCCTGGCCGGGCTCCGCGCATTCTGGCCAAAGCTGGTCCCCGGCGGCCTGATCCTGATCCACGATTACAACAGCCGTCAGTTTAAAGGGGTAAAAGAGGCCGTACAGCTTTTCTGTGAGGAAGAGGGACTGTCGGTTCTTCCGCTGGCCGACCTCCACGGCAGCGCCGCATTGATGAAGTCGCTGCGCTTTTCTTCCAGAAAGTAAAACGGCGGCTCCCA
>DPJQ01000047.1:0-1858 GCA_003542935.1 Lachnospiraceae bacterium
TTTTGCGAAATGTGAGCGGGACAAAACACTAGCTATTCTCTGGAGCATTTTTCTGCGTCCATAGCCAACACAAACATCAAAACATACAATGCATTTGCGCTATCGGCAATAGTAAGAACATACGTATCCGTCATATGAAATAATTCCTTCGATACCGTGGCAACCATCCTGCCTGTCCCGTCCATAATAGAATAATCCCACTCCGTCCAGCTTCCTTCAATATGCCACCCGTTAAAGTCTATATTATAACGCGGTTTCAGGAAGGTAAATTCTTTACTGATACAGCCAATATATCTCTCACCCTCATACACTTCAAATTTAGGAAGAAATGTCAATATTCTTTCCTTGACAGTCCCTCTTTCATATCCCCCGGCATCATAAATTTTCAGGCAATGCCCCCATGCGAGCTGACCCTTGACCACATACATGACATCTCCGTCTTCATCATAGATATCATAACTGTCAAACCACGAAAACATACGCTGCTTAAATAAAAGTTTCACTGCCATTCCTTTCTGTCGAAGATCACTGTGTGATACCTTCCAAAAAGGGCCGCAGTCTCCAAAACTGCAGCCCTCTCCTCAATGATTCATTCACTTATTTATTTTTTGTAGAAAGGTCCAAAGTTTGCGCAGGCTCTGTAGTCGGCACCCTCTTTGTCCATACCGAAGGCATTCCATGCAGCCGGACGGAAGATCTTCTCTGTCGGCACGTTGTGCATGCATACCGGGATTCTCAGCATGGAGCACATCGTGATCAGATCTGCGCCGATATGGCCGTAGCTGATAGCTCCGTGGTTAGCGCCCCAGTTGTTCATAACCTCATAAGCGGTCTTGAAGGGGCTGCCCTCCACACCGTCTGTACGCGGAGCGAACCAGGTGCAGGGCCATGTATAGTCGGTACGTTTCCAGATCTTGTCGGACACCTCATCCGGCAGATTCACGGTCCAGCCCTCAGCAATCTGGAGTACCGGCCCTAAGCCGCGTACCAGATTCAGGCGGATCATGGTGGCAGGCATCTCAGCCCTGGTCAGGAAACGGGATGAGAATCCGCCGCCGCGGAAGTAGCCGTTGTCGGCTGCGCACCACTCGGTGGCACCCATAATCGTTTTGATATCTTCCTCTGTGATATCATACCACTCTTTCATGATACCGTTGCCGTTCTCGTCTTTCACCTCACCGCAGGCATCCAGACAGCAGGCGCCGGAGTTGATCAGATGGATAAATCCGTCTGCCTCTTTTGCCTTGCCTTCCAGGTCATAACCGGTGGCCCTCTTCACGGCGGAACCGCTCCAGTAGGTACGCACATCGGCAAACATCTGGGCACGGTTGGTCAGAAGATTCATAAACAGCATGCCGAGACCGTTTAATACGTCATTCTCTGTAGCCAGGATGAAGGGCTCGCGTGCGCCGTTCCAGTCGAAGGATGTATTCAGGATAGCCTCCGGGAAGTCGCAGTTCGGCTTCCAGTCTGTCCACTGCCTCTGGCCCTGGAAACCGCCGCAGATCGCGTTGTGGCCCACAGCCTCTTCCTCGCAGCCCTCGGGCAGATCCGGATTGCCCTGATACAGATCCTCGATAATCACAGCCATCTTGGCCAGGAACTCCCAGGTCTGTACTTTCTGCTCGTCGGAAGCTTTGACGAAATCAGGATTCTTGTCAAAGCCTTCTTTGCAGTACTCTTTCACCCAGGCAAGGGCTTTCTGATACTCATCCTCATTATAGACATGCTCGTCCATACGGCGAAGGATCTCCACCTCGTCCACAGACTCTACACGCATACCCAGATAGGACTCGATGAAATCCTGGTCGATGATAGATCCGCCGATACCCATGGTAACGGAACCGATCTGCAGATA
>DPJQ01000047.1:2185-3499 GCA_003542935.1 Lachnospiraceae bacterium
ACGTCCTCGGGGATCCTGGTATCGTCGGCCTCACATACCTCATGGCCATAGATACCGAAAGCCGGAAGGCCCTTCTGTGCATGGGTAGCCAGAACGGATGCCAGATACACGGCGCCGGGTCTCTCTGTACCGTTGAAGCCCCATACAGCCTTGATCGTGTTGCGGTCCATATCCATTGTCTCGGAACCGTAGCACCAGCAGGGAGTCACTGTCAACGTGATGGCAACGCCGGCTTTCTCGAATTTTTCCTGGCAGGCAGCAGCCTCAGCCACACGTCCGATAGTCGTATCGGCGATGATGACTTTCACGGGCTCACCGTTCGCATATTTCAGGTTATCTTCCAGTAATTTGGCAGCAGATTTTGCCATATTCATAGTCTGCTCTTCAAGGGATTCACGCACTTTCAGTTTGCCCCTGCGCCCGTCGATGGTGGGACGGATACCAATTACCGGAAACTCACCAATAAATCTGTTCTTTGCCATAAGAATTACCTCCATTCATTTTGTAAGCGGCACTGTTGCCTCACCCCAGGCGTTACCGTCTACTCCGACCAGTAACCTGCAGGCCGCTTATTTACTGATGGTATAATCATATCATTGATTCTTGTCTCTGGCTTGTGATATAATGGTCAAAAACATAAAAATATTCACTTTTTTCATTTTTAGGTGTGGAAATTTCGGAGGTTTTTTTGTGCAATATTTACATTTCAACGAGGATAAGCAGCGGGGAACCTATGATTTCCCCTTTGAATTTTATCATGTGGACGATACCCATCCCCAGTATGTGATGTCCTACCACTGGCATGTGGAGTATGAGGTCATCCGCATACTGGAGGGTGCTTTCCACATCACCCTTGACGAAAAAGAATTTACTGCCCGGGCCGGGGAAATCATTTTTATCAACAGCGGTATCCTCCACTCCGGCGTCCCCGAATCCTGCGTATATGAATGCATTGTTTTTGACATGAACTGTTTTTTAAAACAGAACGGAGCATGCCAGCCCTATGTCCAGAAAATCATCGACCACCGGGCACAGATCTATCATCATTTCGGCCGGGAGCATCAGGGGGTGCGGGCAGCCATCGACAGTGTTTTTGATGCCTTTGTGGAGCATCCCAGGGGCTATGAACTGCAGGTATTCGGCGGATTCTACCAGTTTTTTGGCGCTGTATTCGCCGGCCACTGTTATTTTGAGGAACCGCCCCAGTCCCTCCGGGATTACAAAAAGATCATGCAGCTTAAACAGGTGCTGGAATATATTGAGGCCAACTACCAGAACACGATCTCCCTTGAACAGATGTCCCGGGCCGCCAGT
>DPJQ01000047.1:3817-10747 GCA_003542935.1 Lachnospiraceae bacterium
AACAGATGTCCCGGGCCGCCAGTATGTCGCCGAAATATTTCTGCCGCTTTTTCATGGACATGACCCACAAAACGCCCATGGACTAT
Organism: Lachnospiraceae bacterium; assembly: GCA_003542935.1. Classification (GTDB taxonomy): domain Bacteria; phylum Bacillota; class Clostridia; order Lachnospirales; family Lachnospiraceae; genus UBA11957. The sequence continues at coordinate 3,904 of DPJQ01000047.1, forward strand.
CTGAACTATCAGCGGGTGGAGCATGCCGCTTTCCTGCTTTCCACCTCCCACAGTTCGGTGACGGACGTGGCTTTCAGCTGCGGCTTTAACGATCTGAGTTATTTTATCAAAACCTTCAAGCGCTATAAGGGCGTGACACCGGGACGGTTCACGCGGCATCCGTAAGATAATAAGACAGTAAAAGCTGTACGGAATCATAGCAATTCCCGTACAGCTTTTTCATCTGCTACTATGTTTTATACTTTTCCTACCACAGTTTCGCGTAAATATGCTTGATCTCCTCCACCGTGACCGGCCTCGGATTGGTAGCCGTACAGGCATCCTTCAAGGCATTCTCAGCCATCTCGTCCAGTGCGTCAAAATATTGCACGGCGTCGATGGTCTTCATCTCCGAAATGCTCATGGGAATGTTCATCTCCTTCATCATGAACTGTGTCCAGTTCACCAGGGAACGCACACCCATGACCGGATTGTAGCTGGACAGCCCCAGGATATGGGCCGCCGACGCATAGCGCTCCACGGCAGGCAGATATTCTTTCTGGCTGCGGCTGCTGTGGTTAATGTTTGAATTAAACTCAATAATATAGGGCAGCAGCATGGCATTGGCACGGCCGTGGGGGATATGGAACCTGGCGCCCAGCTGATGGGCCAGGCTGTGGTTGATCCCCAGGGAGGCCGTATTGAAGGCCAGCCCCGCCAGACAGGAGGCCACATGCATCTTCTGCCTTGCGTGCATATCGTTGCCGTCATAATAAGTCCGCAGCAGGAACACACTGCAGATCTCCATGGACTTCTCCGCCAACGCCGCAGAAAATTCGTTATGGTTCGTGCTTACATAGGATTCCAGAGCATGGGTAAATACGTCCATGCCTGTATCTGCCGTGACTGCCGGGGGAACGCTCTTTACCAGCTCTGCGTCCAGAATCGCCTCGTCGGCGGTCAGACTGTCGGACACCAGAGGATATTTCACTTTCGCGTTGGTGTCATTGACCACGGCAAAAGCGGTGACCTCCGAACCCGTCCCGCTGGTGGTGGGAATGGCGATCAGCCCCACTTCGCCGTAATGGTCGATCTGCAGCGCAAACTCACGGATGGATTTGGAGGAATCGATAGCCGATCCGCCGCCCACCGCCACGATCGCATCCGGCCGGTACTGCAAAAAGGCTTTCACGCCCTCGGATATCTTATCGATCGGCGCATCCGGAACCACGTCGCTGAAAATCGTGTACGCTTTTCCCGCAGACTCAAGAGGCTTAGTGATATAATCGACCATACCGCTTTGTTTCACATAGGGATCGGTAATAATCATAATCCGATTATAAGGAATATCTTTCAGACGATCCAGTGCGTTGTCTCCGAAATGGATCGTTGTAAGGATTTTAAATGTATTCATAGCACCCTCTCAAATTCTGTAACCGCTCAGTGCTTTCACGGTCACATACATAAGTCCATTATTTTTCCGTTTTTCCCGACGGATAGATACATTCCACCCCCAGGCCCGCAAAAAGCCTGAGCCACTTCGTCTCCGGCTCCTGATCCGTAATCACGCCGGACAATCCGGCAAAAGTATCGATTCTGCAGAAAGTGTCCTGGTCAAATTTGGAATGATCCACAGCCAGATACACCTTTTTAGACGAACGGATCATTGCCTTTTTTACTTCGGCAAATACTTCCTGGGGATCCGTAAAACCATATTCCATGCTTAAACCTTTACAGGAGAGGAACAATTTGTCCGCACAATACTTTTCTACCCCTGCCCGGGCCGAATCACCAAGCAAAGCCAGATAGCCCTCTTTCACAAGCCCTCCGGTGGAAATGATATCCCATCCGGACACGTCTGACAGCTCAATAATGGCTTCAAGGGAATTAGTAACCACCGTCAAACGCATCTTCTGCTTCAATGCTTTTGCAATGAATACGCTTGTACTGCTGGCATCAAGCATAATATGGTCGCCGTCCTCAACCAGTTTTGCCGCCAGCTCGGCAATCTTCTGTTTGCCGGCCACATTACGGTTTTTACGGATATTAAAGGGCATATCCATACTGCTGTTGTCATTGATGACAGCACCGCCATAGCTCTTGATCGCCAGACCGTCATTCTCCAGTTTTTCCTGATCCCTGCGTATGGTTTCCTCGGAAACTCCGTAGAGCTGGCTCAGCTCGCTGACAACGACCCGCTTTTCTATCTGCAATTTTTCCAGTATCAGATTACGTCTCTCAAGAGCTAACAATGCTGTCTCCTTTCGCCATGGGCACACCTGGTATACCGGGGCATCACAAAATGGACGCCGCTATTTTCTTGTCGGGATGAGCGATGACGGACGAATCCAGGTACATACCCTTGGGGCCCACAACTGTTTTGGCCTTGTCGATGGCCGCCGATACGGCAGAAACCTCGCCGGTCAGGAGCATGTAAGATTTTCCGCACATACCCTTGGCGATACGAAGCTCGATCAGCTCCACAATGGCCGTCTTGGCCGCTGCATCCGCCGCCTCGATGATGGCAGCCACATCATAGGTCTCAATGATCCCCAAAGCGCTGATATCTTCCACATGGGTAGCGCCGTAAATGGCCGGGAATATGGACTCGTGGGGGTTGCCCAGCACCATACTGTCGATCAGCTGGGTCTCATACTGAGTGCAGGCGGCATCCACAGCCGCTTTTACCGCGCTCAGATCTCCGGAAACTATAGCGATGTACTTTCCGGGACATACTGCCTGTGCCTCTACAAGCTCTACTTCCGAAGTCTTTACCATAGCATCCGCGGCAGTAATACCGGTAGCTACGGTCTTAAATTCAATCATACCGATTGCTTTACTCATATTGTGCACGTCCTTTCTATGCCACTACGCCACGATTACAATGGTCTGGCCATTTACATCGGCGACCTTGCCGCTGATGGATGCGTGGATCGCAACGCTGAGCGCCTTGTCCGCCGGTTTGGCGATCATCTGCCCCGCTGTCACCACATCACCCTTGCTCACTACGGGCTGAGCCGGTGCTCCGATATGCTGGCTGAGTTTCACTGTAACTTTCTTCACCGCCGCCACCTGATCATCCAGAGGCGCCGGCCTGTCGTACTTCGTCAATCCCAGCCTGGCCATCAGCCTCTCCTCGGGAACCTTGCGGTATTCCCGGGCTTCTTCCACGGAACGGGCCGTTACCTGGGGCACCTTCACACCGTTCTGACGCAGCCCCAGTTTAAAGTCTGCCATCAGGGATCGGGGCGCCAGGGTCTGCGGACAGGAATACATCTCGCAGACACCGCAGGAACAGCAGAAGAACGTATTGACATACGGCGTAGTGTCCTGGAAATCCTTGTTCGATGTGGCACGCATAAACATATGCGGCTGAATCGGATGACCGAGATTAAATCTGGGACAGAGATCCGTACACATATGGCACTGGCAGCAGATCGAAGCTGCCCGTTTCATATCAATAGATGGTTTTCTTCTTTTCTTATTTACTATAATGTGGTCATTGGGCAGCACCAGCACGGCGTTGGTGGTCTTGGTGACCGGCATATCCGCCGAACCGATAAAGCCCATCATGGGGCCGCCCACAAAATATACCGGATCCTTACAGGTGGCTACTCCGGCCATGGCCACTACCTCGCCGATGGAAGTGCCGATTGGCACCCGCACCGTAACGGGATTGGCCACCTCGGCCACTACGGATACCAGTTTATCCGTAACCGGTTCCTGCTTCTCTACAGCCCGATATACATTATAGACCGTCTCCACATTAAACACGGCGACTCCCTGCTCGATGGGAAGTCCGCCCGGACGCACTACCCGGCCCGTGGCCTCATAGATCAAAACCACTTCGTCTCCCATCGGATATACCTCCGGAAGCTGATGGATCCTGACCTTCGGGAACTCGTCCACATATGTATTCAGCGCTTTGATGGTATCCACATAGGATTCCTTCACACCGATGATCGCCTCATTTGCACCGACGACATCGGCTATCATGCTGAAAGTTTTCATAATCTCATATGCGTGCTTCTCCAGAAGCTGTCTGTGCAGCTTCAGCAGCGGCTCGCACTCCGCGCAGTTCAATAAAATCGTATTTGCCCGCTCATCCAGCTTGGCATAGGTCGGAAAACCGGCGCCGCCGGCGCCCACGATACCATTGTCCTGCATGATTTTCTTTAATTCGTTGATATCCATGCCACTACTCCAATCCTGCTCCGTCATCAATGATACCTACTATCGCAGCGTCGACCGGAGCGGTATCCAGCCCGCAGCCTATCCTGGCCGCACTGCCCTGCGCAACTAAGACATACTCGCCTACACCGGCGCCGATATTGTCTATGGCCACGATACGATTCAGGTCTGCTTTCATATGATGCACAGGTTCTACAATCATAAATTTCTGTCCGATCAGATTGTCGCTTTTCCTTGTAGAAACAACGCTCCCTACTACTTTGCCTACAATCATCTCCTACCTCCATTGCGCAACTATTGTATGTATCTGCCGGAAACCTTTCGGCCGCCGGTACACTGCCAGGGGCGAAGAATCCCCGCCCCTGAACAAACCTCTTATTTGAACATTCTCACTGTATCGCCATGTCGGATACCCGCGGCATTCGCCTCGTCGGTATCGATATGCATTTCCAATGTAAAGCTGTCATGTACGCGGATCTTCACATGATTGAAGGTTGTTCCCCTCTCATTTTCTGCAACGACGGAGACGATATCGCCGTCCTTTACGCCCGCCGCAGCCGCATCCGCCGGTGACATATGGATATGTCTCTGGGCCACGATGCACCCCTCATTCAGATACAACACGCCTTTGGGCCCGACCAACGCGATCGGCGCAGAGCCGACGGTATTGCCGGATTCCCGGACAGGGGCCTTGATGCCCAGCTTCAGAGCGTCCGTCTTGGAGATCTCTACCTGGGATGCCTTGCGGCAGGGCCCGAGAATACGGACATTCTCAATCGCACGCAGCTTCAATCCAACCAGCGTCACCTGCTCATTGGAAGCGAACTGGCCGCCCATCAGCTCTTTTTTCTTTGTGAGCTGATAGCCCTCCCCAAACAGGACTTCCAGATCTGCCTGGGTCAGATGCACATGTCTTGCGGATACACCCACAGGAAGGGCGAATCCCTGCCTGGAAGGCGCACTCTGTTCCATGGCCTCCATAACCATCCTGGTAATTAACTCAATATCCTGAGATTGCAAGCTGACACCTACTTTCCTGTTTATTTAACTGCCGGAAGAATTTTCTCAACATCCTCATGCGGTCTCGGAATAACATGAGTCGCCACCAGCTCACCCAGTCTGGACGCCGCGTTAGCGCCGGCCTCAACGGATGATTTCACAGCGCCTACGTCGCCGCGGACCATCACTGTCACCAGACCGGAACCGATCTTCTCCGTTCCCACCAGGCTCACGTTAGCTGCCTTGCACATTGCGTCAGCCGCCTCGATATTCGCTACCAAACCTCTGGTTTCTACCATTCCCAATGCTTCCTGTGCCATTTTTTTATCCTCCTTCTGGATTACGGGATCTGTCTGATCCACTTTTTTTACAATAGTGTCGCCGGATGCCGCCTCTTCGGCAGCCGCCTTTGCCACGGTTGATTCCTTTTTACCTGCTGTTACTTTTTTCGTTGCCGCCCTGGAAGAGCCTGTGTTCTTCGCAGCAACAGCTTTTTTAGGGGCAGCCGCTTTACTGGTTGTTTTCTTGATTTCCGCCATGTCTTGTCCCCCTATTTCTTCCAACGTTTTGCGCTAAGCTCGACGATTCGCACAATTTCTTCATGGGGACGGGCTATGACTGCATGACATGCCGGTTTTTTGAGGCATTTTTCACATGCCGCATCAATCGCCTGCTGGCAGGCGGAAATGTCGCCCTCAATGATCAGGGTGACCAGACGTCCGCCCATTTTCCTCTCCCAGCTGGCCAGAGTCACATCGGCGGTCTTGCACATAATATCCAGCGCATCCATGGCCGCCACCACGCCCGGCACTTCAAAAAAGCCATACGATTTTCCCATGTTCTTCTCCTCCTGGGCGTATCCGTTACGCCAAAAATCCGATGCTCAGGATTCGTTTAGACTGTAGGAAGAATCTTCTCCACATCCTCGTGGGGTCTCGGGATGACATGGGTAGCCACCAGCTCACCCAGTCTGGATGCTGCGGCAGAACCGGCCTCCACGGCCGCCTTCACAGCTCCCACATCGCCGCGTACCATAACAGTTACCAGTCCCGAACCGATCTTCTCTGTCCCTACCAGAGCTACCTCGGCAGCTTTGGACATGGCATCCGCCGCCTCGATCGCGGCAGTGAGACCTCTGGTTTCGATCATACCTAATGCTTCTTTAGCCATTTTTATATCCTCCTGATATTTCCCGGATGTATGCCAAGCCACACTCAGCGTTTATCCAGGCAACTGATTTTCAGCATCTTCTCGCAGTCCTCTGTAGGATTTGCGATGACATAATGCTGTACTACACCGGCCTCCCGCTTGGCGATCTCCATGCCAGCCTCCACGGCTGCCGTCACATCCTGGACGGAACCACGAAACTTCACACAGATAATCAACGGTACGGGCATCTTGTCTGCATTTCTTGCCGGTTTGTTTTTATCAAATATCTCGAGATGGACATTTGCCGCCTTACAGCCGGCATCCGCTGCCTGAAAAGCCGTCGTCAGCCCATATACCTCTAATAACCCTACAGCCTGTGCCATATAATCACCTTACGTAACTGTTCAGTGCCTTCACAGTTACGATGCAAAATCCATTTTAAATCGCCTCCGGCGATGGATTTTGCACTCCTGAATCACGCTTTTACGGCCTCAGCAGCAAATGCTTCGGCCTGTGCTGAACAGTT
>DPJQ01000051.1:0-3484 GCA_003542935.1 Lachnospiraceae bacterium
AAAAACATCCTCATAGAATTATATAGAAAAAGGGAAAGCCCGTCAAGCATAAAGTGATTTTTTTTCCAGCTATTTACCGGAAAATTTATCCACTGATATCCACAAGTTTTCCCAGGTTTACGTAATGTTATCCACATTTTGTGGATAAATTGTGGATAACTGTTGAAATTACTCTCCTGTGCACAGGAAAATGCTTTACTATTCCCCCTTTCCACCCCCAAAATCCTGTGAATAACTTTTTCAACAATACCATTCACCCAAAAAAAAGAGCTTATTTTCTCCTTACATCGTCATTTTTTGTATGAACAGCCCATAAGTTATCCACATTTTCTAAATATTCATCATTGATAAAAACTCACTTTTATTATAAGATAGTATAATACTACTCTTATAAGGGGAATTATGCCTTTTTATGCCTTGAGAGCACATTGATGTATATTCAGGAGAACTACTATGAACATTATCGAAAAAAATTGGAACGATATACTGAACCAGATCCGCCGGGAGCATGATCTGTCCACAGTATCCTTCAATACATGGCTGAAGCCCCTGACCGTCTACAGCTATGAGAATAACACGGTTCGTATCCTTGTCCCCCTGCAACGGGTGGGACTGGACTATGTCAGCAGAAAATTCATGCTTCCCCTCAAAGTAGCTATAGCAGAAATCACGGGGGAAGACTGTGAGATCCGGTTTATTCTTCCTGAAGACGTCAAAGACGAAGAAAAAAATAATCCTACCTATAATAATAATGATCTGGATAATAACCTGAAAAAGGAATATACCTTCGATACCTTCGTAGTAGGCAGCAACAACCAGTTTGCCCATGCAGCCTCTCTGGCAGTTGCGGAGTCACCGGGAGAAATCTATAACCCGCTGTTTCTGTACAGTGGTGTAGGGTTGGGGAAAACTCATCTGATGCATTCCATCGCTCATTTTATCCTGCAAAATGATCCGTCCATGCGGGTACGCTATGTAACCAGTGAAGCTTTCACTAACGAATTGATCGAAGCCCTCCGGAACGGCAGCAACAACTCCATGAAAAATTTCCGGGAAAAATATAGAAACGTGGACGTGCTGCTCATTGACGACGTACAGTTTATTATAGGAAAAGAATCAACCCAGGAAGAATTTTTCCATACATTTAACACACTGCATGATGCTAAAAAGCAGATTATTATCTCCAGTGATAAACCTCCCAAAGATATCGAGATTCTGGAAGAGCGCATCCGCTCCCGTTTTGAGTGGGGCCTGGTCTGTGATATATCTTCCCCGGATTACGAAACCCGCATGGCTATCCTGCAGAAAAAGCAGGAACTGGAAGGATACGATGTTGGAAATGAAGTCATTGAATACATAGCATCCAATATCACATCCAATATCCGTGAACTGGAAGGAGCTCTGACCAAGATCAAGGCTTACGCCAAGCTGGTCAAACAGGAGATCAACCTGCAGTTTGCCGAGCAGGTATTAAAGGATGTCATATCTCCCAACGACAAAAAGATCGTGACACCGGAACTGATCATCAGCATGGTGGCAGAACAGTATGATATCACTCCCGCCGACATTACCGGAAACAAGCGAAACAGCAAGATCGTCTACCCAAGGCAGATTGCCATGTATCTGTGCCGGGAAATGCTGGACATCCCTCTCACCCAAATAGGTACCTACCTGGGCAAAAGGGATCATACCACCATCATTCATGGCATTGCAAAAATAGAAGAGGAATTAAAAAATTCACCCCAAACTCAGAACACCATAGCATTGTTGAAGAAAAAACTGAGTTCCTGACTCACCCCCATGCTTCACATTACGGCTATCCACATTTTGTATATAATCCGTGTGGATAAGCTGTGTAAACTGTTGATTCCACAGAGGAGCTTCGTTTTTACACATCTTCAAGCATGTTTTTTCACATAGTTATACCTCAAGGGAAACCCTTGAATCACGCCGGTTTTCAGGGATATTCACAAATTCACAGTATCTAAGGCGATGACTACGGATTTTATCTATTATATATATTGATTGTGTTTTCCACCGGAAAGGAGTTTTACATGCACATACTTTTTCCTAAAAACAGTCTCCAAAAAAGTGTTACTATTTCTCTCAGAGCCGTCCCGGCCCGAACTACCATGTCTATTCTGGAATGCATCCTCATAGATGCCCGGTCCAACGAAATTAAATTTACCACCAATGATATGGAATTAGGCATCGAAACTATTGTAGAGGGAACAATCTATGAGAAAGGGCTCGTCGCAGTGGACGCCCGCATATTCTCGGATATCATACGAAAACTCCCTGACAATGACGTTGATATTCATACGGATGAAAACTTAAATATGACCATTACCTGTGAAAAAGCCAAATTTACCATACCCGGCCGTACAGGTGATGATTTTACTTATCTACCGGTACTGGAAAAATCCGAATATATAACAGTCTCTCAGTTTGCTTTAAAGGAAATCATTCGACAGACCATATTTTCCATTGCCGCCAATGAAAATAATAAACTGATGACCGGAGAATTATTTGAGATCCGCAATGGTGAACTTCGCGTAGTATCCCTGGACGGACACAGGATATCTATACGAAAACTCTTCTTGAAAGAAAATAGTTTAAATAAAAAAGTAATTGTACCGGGAAAAACTTTGATAGAGATCAGTAAAGTACTCTCCGGAGAAACAGAAGATATGGTCAATATCTATTTCACAGAAAATCATATCATATTTGATTTCGACCGGACGACTATGGTTTCCCGGCTGATCGAAGGAGAGTATTTTAAAATCGAACAAATGCTCACCAACGATTATGAAACAAAAATGGTTATCAATAAAAAAGAATTTTTAAACTGTATTGACCGTGCCACCCTTTTGGTCAAAGAGGGAGACAAAAAGCCTATCGTCATCAATATCGAAGACGGATCCCTGGATCTGAGGATCCAGACACCCATGGGTTCCATGGATGAGCGGATCGACATTGAGAAAGAGGGGAGGGACATCATGATCGGTTTCAATCCCAAATTTCTCATGGACGCACTCAAGGTTATCGATGATGAAACAGTAACCATCTATCTGGTCAATGCGAAAGCTCCCTGTGTGATCCGAAGCGAATCTTACCTATATTTGATCCTTCCGGTGAATTTTAGCAGCGTGCGCTGATGGAGGACGGATTATGAAGGAACTGGTATTGAAGAGTGAATATATAAAACTGGGCCAGGCATTAAAGGCAGCGGATCTGGTTTCGGACGGGGCCAAGGCCAAGATGGTGATCCAGAACGGAAAAGTAGAGGTAAACGGGATCACGGATACCCGCCGGGGGCGCAAACTGCAGGCAGGAGATGTGGTTTTATATAATGGCAGCGAGCTTAAGATCATCGGACAGGACGGCTGATGTTTGCAGAATCTATAGAGCTTAAAAATTTCAGAAATTATGAGAGCTTGTCCTTGAAGTTAAATCCGGGCACAAATATTCTTTACGGGGATAA
>DPJQ01000051.1:3784-7224 GCA_003542935.1 Lachnospiraceae bacterium
TTACGGGGATAACGCCCAGGGAAAAACCAACATCCTGGAGGCAGTTTATCTGTGCGGTACGACAAAGTCCCATCGGGGGGCCAAGGACAGGGAGATGATCCGGTTCGGCGAGGAAGAATCCCATATACGGATGTCCGTCAGACGGAAGGATATTCCCTACCGCATAGATATGCATCTTAAAAAGAACAGGGCAAAAGGAATCGCCATCAATGAGATGCCAATAAAAAGAGCGTCGGAGCTGTTTGGTATTATGAATTTTGTCTGTTTTTCTCCCGAAGACCTGAATATTGTCAAAAACGGCCCGGCCGAGCGCAGGCGTTTTCTGAATCTGGAGCTGTGTCAGATCAGCCGGAGCTATATGGATGAGCTGACAAACTATACGAAGGCACTGGATCAGAGGAACAGGCTTTTAAAAGATGCTTTTTTTCATCCTGATTATTTGGATATGTTGGATGTATGGGATGAACAGCTTTTGCTTTACGGACAGAAGCTGATTGGGGAGCGCAGACGGTTTTTGTTGTATCTGAATGAACTGCTGGTGGAGATTCACAGCGGGCTGACCCATGGGGATGAAAAGATCACCCTGGCCTATGAACCGGATGTTTATGAAGAAGAATTTGAAAAGCGTCTCAGAGAAAACAGGGACAGAGATATACATAGCAAGACTACGTCGGCAGGACCCCACAGAGATGATTTTAATATACAGGCCAACGGTATTGATATGCGGAAATTTGGTTCTCAGGGACAGCAGCGAACGGCTGCTTTGTCGATGAAACTGTCGGAGATACAGATCGTAAAACGGACCATAGGCGATACACCGGTACTTTTGCTGGACGATGTACTGTCTGAACTTGACAGCAGCAGGCAAAACTATTTACTACAGAGTATTTCAGATGTCCAGACATTGATCACCTGCACCGGACTGGATGAGTTTGTCGAACATAAATTTACTATGGATCAGGTGTATAGGGTTTCCTGTGGCCACATCGAAGAAACAGCGCCGCAGCGCATTATTGGAGGTTGATATATGAATACAGAATACGGAGCAGATCAGATTCAGATTTTGGAAGGGCTGGAGGCTGTACGTAAAAGGCCGGGGATGTATATCGGCAGCACCTCGTCGAGAGGACTCCATCATTTGGTCTATGAAATTGTAGATAATGCGGTGGACGAGGCACTGGCAGGTTTTTGTGATAAGATAGAAGTATCCATCAATGAGGATAATTCCATCACAGTCATTGATGACGGGCGTGGAATTCCTGTGGGCATCAATCACAAGTCGGGAAAACCCGCAGTGGAGGTGGTTTTTACGATCCTCCATGCCGGCGGTAAATTCGGCGGCGGGGGATACAAAGTATCCGGCGGGCTGCACGGCGTAGGCGCTTCCGTAGTGAACGCCTTGTCGGAATGGCTGGAAGTAAAAATATGCCGGGAGGGCAAAATTTATAAACAACGCTATGAGAGGGGTCATGTCATGTATCCCCTCAAAGAAATTGGTACCTGTGCTCCTGAGGATACCGGTACCCGGGTGGATTTCTTGCCTGATAAACGGATATTTGAGGAGACCGTGTTCGATTATGACACATTGAAGGTACGTTTTCGGGAAATGGCTTTTTTGACCAAGGGGCTGAAGATCTGTCTCACGGACAAGAGGGAAGAAAAACCGGTCAGGAGAGAATTCCACTATGAGGGCGGCATCAATGAGTTTGTGGCATACCTGAATAAAGGAAAATCACCTCTCTACGGAGAAGTTATTTACTGTGAAGGGGAAAAGGACGGCGTCCAGGTAGAGGTGGCGATGCAGCATAACGATTCCTATACGGAGAATACCTACGGTTTCGTCAATAACATTACCACGCCGGAGGGCGGCACCCACATCATGGGATTCCGCAATGCTCTGACCAAGACATTCAATGAATATGCGAGAAAGAATAAGTTGCTCAAGGAGAGTGATCAGAACCTGATCGGAGAGGATATCCGGGAAGGGTTGGCGGCTATCATTAGCGTGAAAATAGAGGAACCCCAATTTGAGGGACAGACGAAACAGAAACTGGGCAACAGTGAGGCCAGGGGGGCTGTGGATAGTATCGTGAGTAAACAGCTGGAGCTGTTTCTTGAGCAGAATCCCTCCGTGGCAAAGATTATTGTGGATAAGTCCCTTTTGTCCCAGAGAGCCAGGGAAGCTGCGCGGAAGGCCAGAGATCTGACCAGAAGAAAATCTGCTCTGGACGGTATGGCCCTGCCTGGAAAATTGGCAGATTGTACAGATAAAGATCCGAAAAATTGTGAGATTTATCTGGTGGAGGGAGATTCCGCCGGAGGTTCCGCCAAGATGGCCCGCAGCCCCCAGACCCAGGCTATCCTTCCTCTGCGGGGAAAGATACTCAATGTGGAAAAAGCCAGACTGGATCGGATTTACGGTAACGAGGAGATCCGTGCCATGATCACGGCTTTCGGTACGGGCATCCATGAAGATTTTGATATAACGAAATTGCGTTATGATAAAATTATTATTATGACAGATGCGGATGTGGACGGTGCCCATATCGATACGCTGATGCTTACTTTCCTATATCGTTTTATGCCGGAGCTTATCCGTCAGGGCCATGTTTACCTGGCAATGCCGCCCCTGTTCAAGGTGGAGAAAAATAAAAAGGTCTGGTACGCCTACGACGATGATGAATTGCAGGAAATCCTGTCCGAGATCGGCCGGGATGGAAACAATAAAATCCAACGCTATAAAGGTCTTGGTGAGATGGATGCCGATCAGTTGTGGGAGACCACCATGGATCCCGAGAGGAGGGTCTTAAAAAGGGTGACGATCAATGAAAACGAGTCCTCAGAGATTGACCTGGTCTTTACAATTTTGATGGGAGATAAAGTGGAACCCAGGAGGGAATTTATTGAAACAAACGCGAAATATGTACAAAATCTGGATATCTGACAGCATCGGGAGGAGGGTTTAAATAGATGGAAGATACAATTTTTGATAAGGTACTGGATGTAGATCTGAAAAAGACCATGGAATCCTCCTATATCGATTATGCCATGAGCGTGATTGCTTCCCGTGCCCTGCCCGATGTTCGGGACGGTTTAAAACCGGTGCAGCGCAGAGTATTGTATTCTATGATCGAACTGAATAATACGCCGGATAAACCCCACAGGAAATGTGCCCGTATTGTCGGTGATACCATGGGTAAATATCATCCTCACGGTGACAGTTCCATCTATGGTGCTCTGGTAAATATGGCCCAGCCATGGTCTACTCATTATCCTTTGGTGGACGGTCATGGAAATTTCGGTTCTGTAGATGGAGACGGTCCTGCTGCAATGCGTTATACAGAGGCAAGACTTTCTAAGATTTCTATGGAAATGCTTGCGGATATTAATAAAGATACGGTAGATTTTGTACCTAATTTTGATGAAACGGAAAAAGAGCC
>DPJQ01000051.1:7315-11398 GCA_003542935.1 Lachnospiraceae bacterium
GATACCATGGGTAAATATCATCCCCACGGGGACAGCTCGATCTATGGGGCATTGGTCAATATGGCACAGGAATGGTCTACCCGCTATCCGCTGGTGGACGGCCATGGCAACTTTGGATCCATGGATGGAGACGGTGCGGCGGCTATGCGTTATACGGAAGCCCGCCTGAGTAAGATATCCATGGAGATGATTGCGGATATTAACAAAGATACTGTGGATTTCACCCCGAATTTCGATGAGACGGAGCGGGAGCCAGTGGTGTTCCCCGCTCGCTATCCCAATTTGCTGGTCAACGGCACATCAGGTATCGCTGTGGGTATGGCCACAAACATTCCTCCCCACAATTTGCGGGAAGTAATAAGCGCTGTGGTCAAACTTATTGATAATCAGATAGAAGAAAACCGGGATACGGAGCTGGAAGAGATTTTAAAGATTGTCAAGGGTCCGGATTTTCCCACGGGCGCCACAATCCTGGGAACAAGGGGCATAGAGGAAGCTTACAGGACAGGCCGCGGTAAAATAAGTGTCCGCGCCACCACAAATATAGAGACTTTGGCCAATGGAAAGACCCGGATCACGGTCACGGAGCTTCCCTATCTCGTAAACAAAGCCCGTCTGATAGAGAAAATCGCCGAACTTGTCCGGGATAAAAAAGTGGACGGTATCACCAGCCTGAATGATCATTCCAGTCGGGAGGGTATGCGTATATGTATTGAGTTGAGAAAGGACGTCAATGCTAACGTATTGCTGAACCAGCTGTATAAACATACTCAGCTGCAGGATACCTTTGGCGTTATCATGCTGGCCCTCGTAAATAATCAGCCTATGGTACTGAATCTTCTGGAAATGCTCAAGCTTTATCTGAATCATCAGGAAGAGGTTGTTACCAGAAGGACAAAGTATGATCTGAATAAAGCCGAAGAGCGGGCCCATATTTTAGAGGGGCTCTTAAAAGCTCTGGACAATATAGACCGGGTCATCCAAATCATCCGGGGATCCCAGAATGCCCAGCTTGCGAAAGCCGGATTGATGGAGGAGTTTGCTCTGTCCGATGCCCAGGCCCAGGCCATAGTGGATATGCGTCTGCGCACGCTGACCGGTTTGGAAAGGGAGCGGCTGGAAACAGAGTATAAAAAATTGATGGAGGATATCCGCAGATTCAAGGCGATCCTCTCTGACAGAAATACTCTTCTCAGGGTTATCCGTCAGGAGATACTTGCTATCTCAGAAAAATACGGTGATGAGCGTAGAACTGCCATCGGTTACGATGTCTATGACATTTCTGCCGAAGATATGATTCCCAGAGAAAATACGGTCATCACAATGACAAATATGGGTTACATCAAGCGGATGACTGTAGATAATTTCCGCAGCCAGGGCCGCGGCGGCCGTGGCATCAAGGGGATGCAGACTATAGAGGATGACTTTATAGAAGAACTCCTGATGACTACTACCCACCATTATCTTATGTTCTTTACCAATACAGGCCGGGTGTACAGGTTGAAAGCATATGAAATTCCGGAATCCGGGCGCACAGCCAGGGGTACGGCCATCGTAAACCTGATTCAGCTGTCTCCGGGTGAAAGAATTACAGCTGTAATTCCCATCAGAAAGATTCGGGATAATGATTATCTGTTCATGGTGACACGAAACGGACTTGTCAAAAAAACAAAGATGAAAGATTTTTCAAATGTAAGAAAGACAGGTCTGATCGCCATATCTTTGCAGGAAAATGATGAACTGATTGAAGTAAAAACTACGGATGGCCATAAGGATGTGCTTCTGGTGACAAAATTTGGCCAGTGTATCCGTTTCAATGAAAAACAAGTGCGCAGCACAGGCAGGACATCCATAGGCGTACGGGGCATCAATCTGGAAGATCAGGATCAGGTGATAGGTATGCAACTGTCCACTCAGGGAGACTATATGCTGATTGTGGGCCAGAACGGCTATGGTAAACGGACTTCCATGAGTGAATTTGCCAGCCAGAACAGGGGTGGCAAAGGTGTCAAATGCTATAAGCTGACGGAAAAAACGGGTTGTGTGGTGGGTGCCAAAGCCGTTAACGACGAGAATGAAATCATGTTAATCACCACGGAGGGTATAATCATACGGATTGCCTGTGCGGAGATATCTATTTTAAAGAGAATTACCTCAGGTGTGAAACTGATGAATGTGGCGGATAATATATCTGTGGCCAGCGTTGCCAAAGTACGTGAAAAAGTAGATAATTCTTCTGCAAATGTGGATAATTCGGAAGATGTGGAGAATTCTGCGGATTCAGAAGGAACTGTAGATACTGAAAATGATGAAACAGGGAGCACAGTATGATCAGGACAATACAAGTGGAAGAAGTAACGGATGCTATCAGAAAAATGTGTATAGAAGCCAATCATTATCTGTCCGGGGATATGGAAAAAAAGCTTCACGAGGCCGCGCGGGCGGAGGAATCTCCTCTGGGTCGGAAAATTCTGGGACAGCTTGAAGAAAATTTGCAAATTGCCGGAGATGACCAGATTCCTATATGCCAGGATACAGGTATGGCTGTTGTATTTCTGGATATAGGACAGGATGTTCATTTTGAAGGGGGAAGTCTGGAAGAAGCCGTGCATCAAGGAGTGCGAGAGGGGTATACGGAAGGATTTTTGCGAAAATCTGTAGTGGGTGATCCTCTTATTCGGGAAAATACAAGAGATAATACACCTGCAGTCCTGCATAGCTGTATCGTTCCGGGCAATGAAGTAAAGATTACAGTGACTCCCAAAGGTTTTGGCAGCGAAAATATGAGCCGTATATTTATGTTGAAGCCGGCGGAAGGTATGGAAGGGGTCAAAAAGGCCATTCTCACTGCCGTGGAGGATGCAGGTCCTAATGCCTGTCCTCCTATGGTAGTGGGGGTAGGTATTGGCGGAACTTTTGAAAAATGTGCACTTTTAGCAAAACGGGCATTGACAAGGGATGTGGGAATGCATTCTGATATCCCCTACGTTGCCGAGATGGAGCGGGAAATGTTGGAAAAAATCAATGATCTGGGTATCGGTCCGGCAGGACTGGGAGGCAGGATTACGGCTTTGGCTGTAAATATCAATACATATGCCACCCATATAGCGGGGCTTCCCGTGGCTGTTAATATTTGCTGTCATGTAAACCGTCATGCCATGTGTGTACTGTAAAAGTTTTTATTACAGACAGAAAGGAATTTAGATGGAAAAATATATACAAGTTCCCTTTGATAGAAAAACTGCAGACAGTCTGTATGCCGGTGATTATGTATATCTGACAGGTACGGTTTATACGGCCAGAGATGCCGCTCATAAAAGAATGCAGGAAGCGCTGGAGAGAGGAGAGGAACTTCCTTTTGATATAAAGGGAAATCTGATTTATTATATGGGACCGTCTCCTGCCAGGGACGGCAGGGTGATCGGGTCTGCAGGCCCGACTACGGCCAGCCGCATGGATAAATATGCTCCGACCCTTTTGAATTTGGGACTTCGTGGCATGATCGGTAAGGGAAAACGGACAGATGAAGTACTGAACGCTATTGTGGAGAATCATGGGGTATATTTTGCCGCCGTGGGTGGAGCAGGAGCTATTTTATCCAAATGTATACAGTCTTCAGAGACCATAGCTTATGAAGATCTCGGTACAGAAGCCATCCGTCATCTGGAAGTTTGCGACTTTCCCGTTATCGTTATAGCTGATTCTCATGGAAATGACCTGTATAAGACGGCAACGGATCCGTATAAAAGAGAATATAAGTAACAGTTCAGCTCCAATGTCATTAACTTAAGCCGTCACGCAGATGGCAGCATCCGGGCTTAAGTTAATGACATTGGTTCAGCCCAAGATTTTGCATTTGACGCAAAGTCTGTGAGAACGCTGGTATTTTGCCAAGAGGTATAAATAAAAAAATGGCAAATTTTGAAATTAATGCTTGACAGATGGTTTATGTTTGAGTATACTAATCAATGCGTCACGCAGGTGATGGATATTGCACAATATCCGGAGAAGTACTCAAGTGGCTGAAGAGGTGCCCCTGCTAAGGGTATAGGTCGGGTGACCGGCGCGAGGGTTCAAATCCCT
>DPJQ01000149.1 GCA_003542935.1 Lachnospiraceae bacterium
CCAGGATCAAACTCTCAAATAAAATGTTTGATTCCGTTCAAGATAACACTTGGCTATCTTTCCCGTTTTTTACTGTTTTTAGGTTGTGTTTTTTCAACACGTTCTTGTTTTAACTCTTTCGAATTTTCAAGGTTGTTTCACTGTTCAGTTATCAAGGTTCCTTTTCTTTCCTGCCGCTCTTGCGACAGCTCATTTAGTATACTGCGTCGTTTCCACTTTGTCAAGCACTTTTTTCATTTATTTTTAAACTTTTTAAAAGTTATTTCATGAATAAGTTACTGTCCATAACCTTTTCGGCGTCAGCTTGAGTAGTATATCGCTTGTTCCTCCTCTTGTCAACACCTTTTTGACATTTTTTTCTAAATTTCCAGTAATAATTTCTCCACACGGAAAAGGGCCGCATTTTCACGGCCCTTTTCCCGTACTGCTTTTACTGTTCTGCCTGCTGCCTCAGCTTCTCGTTTGCTCCTTCCACATTCATTTTGGAAAGAACCAGTGTGATAATAAGGTCAATAATCAGCGGGATCCACAGATACATAAAATACAGCATCCGAATACAGGATTGCGGCTGCACCGAGACGGTGCCGTCAAAACCGCTGGCAGCCAGCATCCATCCGGCAATGGCCGTTCCCAGGCCGCCGCCCAGCTTTACGCCCAGGGAAGTACAGGAGTACATCGTCCCGTCCACCCGTTTGTGCTTAGTCAGATATGTGTATTCGGAGCATGAAGCGATGACCGCGTTCATGTCTCCCTGCCAGGGCCCCTGCCCGAGAGCCGCAACCCCGGTAAACAGAAGCATCAAAGGCACGCTGCCCAGATAACCTGCCACCACTACCATAGCACGCCCGAAGGTACCCAGCATATAGCCCCTCACATTCAGTTTGTACATCCCTTTCCATTTCGCCACCAGGGCCGGCGTAAACACCAGCGCCACGATCAGCGGGATATTAATGGCCCAGGAGAACACGCCATAGAGGTTTTCATTTTTCAAGACATAAGTCATATAATAGATGCCCATATTGAGCATGGCCCCGTACACCTGCTGGAGAATATATACCACACAGATCATCAGATAGAAGCGGTTGGAAACCAGCAGCTTCACCGCTGCCGCAAGGCCGTATTTTTCTTCCTGTTCTTCCCCCTCGCCGGTTTCCGCCAATTCATCCTCCGGAAGTTCTTTTACAGACAACACGGAAAGAGTGTTGACTGCCAGACCGACCACCGCATATATGATAGCTATGGTTCGCCAGCCCGCCGCTCCGCCGCCCAGGGCAGCCACGGCCCCGATGGTTACGGACTGTATAAGAAGGCTGGTGGCAAAGGCAAATATAAACCGATAAGACCCCATCTGCACCCGCTCCTTACTGTTTTTCGTCACCAGGGCGGTCAACGCCGAGTAAGCGATATTATTGGCCGTATAAAAGACGGCATTCAGGAGTGTGTAGGCGATAAAAAACCAGGCATACTGCGCCGTCTGTCCCAGATCTACAGGGATGGCAAAAATAGCCCCCAGTGTGACCGCACAGCCAATGTAAGCGTAAAGCATCCACGGCCTGGCCCTGCCGAGCCTGGTCTTTGTCTTGTCGATCATGGCGCCGAAGAAAATATCGGTAACTCCGTCAAAAAATTTGGATGCCGCAATGAGGGTTCCCACCATCCCCGGATTCAGTCCTACCGTATTAGTCAGATAAATCATCACAAAAGAGGACAGGAATGCATATACCACGTTTCCCGCGATATCTCCGGAGCCATAGCCCACTTTGTTGTACCACTTTAAATACGTTTTTTCCTGCATAAAAAGTTCTCTCCTTATTTTTTCTTTAAAAACCTGCCGCATTGGCGCATGCAGGTTTATTACATTCCCTCTGTCCTGGTATCCCGTTCCGGATTCATGCATGCCGGGATGTCCGGGCAGACGGACTGTATTTACATTTTCACGCCGGAACGCTGTACCTCATTCAGAACTGTAAAAGCTCACGGTCCGGACGCCGGAATGGCACAAGCTTCATATTAAATTTAAATCTCTCCTTATCAAATCTGTATTTTTCCATCAGCCCAGGGCCGCAGCTGTTGGAACCTATGCCGTTCTGGGCATAATCCAGGCACAGGATGGTGCCGCCCGAAGGCTTCAATTCATAATTGTGTTTCTTATCTTCCAGTTCCTCCTGGGTATAGGGGGATACATTGAAAGAAAACGTCTGCTCGGAGGCGGCCGCCAGACCCGTTTTTCCGTCAGATACCACTACATAATCGCAGTCTGTATGGCTCCCGTTCTCCTGGGGACGGATATAATCCTCGTGCAGTTCTGTCGCCCTTCCCTCATACAGCCCATGGGTGGCGGCCCGGCATTTATCGCGATAGCTCTCCTCCGGGCCCATGCCATAATAGGAGATGTCATCCATTTCCCCGTCCAGAAACAGACGGAGGCCGAATCTGGGAAGCTCCGGAAATTCTTTATCCTTTTTCACATCCATACTCACACGGATGCCGCCGCCATTGTCAATGCACCAAACCGCCTCCATCGTCATCACCGGCTGCACGGCGGGCGCCGCCAGAGATATACGGCTGCCAAGTTTCACGCCTTCTTCCATCCAGTCCAGTCTGGCCGTATAGGCTCTGGCACGGACCCGGTCATACTGCGCCCGCTTCCACTCCTGCTTTATATACATATCGTTATCCGTGGGCGCACGCCAGATATTCAGTTCCATGGGCCGGTTCAGGTATTCCCTCCCATGATAAAAGATCCGTGAAAACAGCCCTGTCCGTTTATCATAAACATACAGAAATTCCCCGCCCTTTAAGCAGACAGATGTATCGGTCTCCTCCACCTCTATAGGCGGCAAAGCTGTTTTGGCAGGCCGAAGCCACCGGAGGGCAGTCTGGTTCCGGTCATCTTCCGTCCGCAGCGGGATCTCCTCCCACCCCAGCAGATGGCCCGCCGGCACCAGGGGGCCGTCCGCCATCTGATAATAGTACAGTTTCAGGTACGTCCGCCCCCGCTCCGGCACATGCACCGGCAGCGCTGCCGTGCCTGTCTGCCCCGGTTTCACGGAAAAGGCAGGCAGGGAACCCTGCTCCTTGCACACCCCGTCGCACTCCACCCTGTAACGGATTTCCAGATAATCTTTCAAGTCCGTAAAATCCATGTAATTCCTGACAGCAAGCGCCCCCGTATCCTGGTCGAAAGAAATAATTCTCACGGGGCGGTACACATTTTTATATTCCAGAAGGCCGGTGTGGGGCGTACGGTCCGGATAGACCAGCCCGTCCATACAGAAATTCCCGTCATGGATCACCTCCCCGTGATCGCCGCCATAATAGTAGATTGTTTTCCCTTCGGGCGTCTTTCCATGATCGACGGCATGATCGCACCATTCCCACACAAATCCGCCGCACATCAGGGCGTTTCCGTGAAACAGTCTGAAATAATCCTCCAGATCCCCCGGCCCGTTGCCCATGGAATGGCAGTACTCGCAGAGGATCAGGGGCTTGTCCGGGCTTTGCTCCAGATATTCCCGGATTTCCTCTGCGGAGGGATACATCCGGCTGTACAGATCCAGACAGGAATAATCATACTGTACGCCGTTTTTCCTGTACCGGGCACTCTCATAATGGGTCAGCCGGTGTGGGTCGCGGGCTTTTGTCCACGCCAGCGCTTTCTCAAAGGTGCAGCCATAGGCGCTCTCATTTCCCATGGACCAGATGACCACGCAGGGACGGTTCTTATCCCGCTCCACCATCAGCCTCACCCTGTCAAGGACGGCCCTCTCCCACAGAGGATTGTCCGCAATGGATTCATTCCAGCAGTCAAATTTGTGCTCATCGCTGTTATCCATATAAAAGATCTCTGCCGGGCCATGACTCTCCACGTCCGCCTCGTCGATCACCAGGAAACCATATTTATCGCACAGCTGATAAAATACCGGCGCGTTGGGATAATGGCTCGTCCGGACAGCATTGAAATTGTGCTGCTTCATGAGAGTCAGATCCCGCAGCATGTGATCCCGGCAGACGGCAAAACCGGTGACCGGATCCGAATCATGGCGGTTGACTCCCCGGAATATGATCTTCTTCCCATTGAGGCGGACCGTTTTATCCGACGCTATGGTTATTTCACGCAGCCCTACATGATCCACGATGACCTCCCCTGCCGTTTCCATTACCAATGTATAAAGGTAAGGATTTTCCGTATTCCATAAGACAGGCTCGGCAATTTCCAACAGTGCAGGACCGTCTCCACGGATTTCGGCGGAGGCCTCAAGGCGGTTCCTTCCGTCATACAGGGCCGCGGAGACAGGCACCGCCTCCCCGAAATATGCAAACCGGACGGAAACCTCCGCAGTTCCTTCTCCGACGGTCGTCTCGACAAAGTAATCCCGAATCGCCTGTTCGGGGCGTTTCAGCAGATATACATCACGGAAAATACCGCTCATGCGGAATTTATCCTGATCCTCCAGATAGCTCCCGTCGCACCATTTCAGTACAAGAACAGCCAGCCGATTCTTTCCCTCCCCGATCACGTCTGTTACGTCAAATTCACTGGTGCAGTGGGACACCTGGCTGTATCCCACATAGACACCGTTGAGCCATACATAAAAACAGGAATCCACTCCTTCAAAATTCAAATAAGCCCTGGGTGCAGTGCCGTCCCTGCTGTAGGAAAAATCATAAATATAGGCTCCGCAGGGGTTATCCTGGGGCACATAAGGCGGTTCAAAGGGGAACGGGTAGCGGATATTGGTATACTGATGGCTGTCATACCCCTCTGTCTGCCACAGCCCCGGCACCCGGATCCTGTCGAAGGCAGACGCGTCATAGTCCGGTCTGTAGAACTCCTCCTCCAGCCCGTAGATACTTCCGTAATAGCGAAACCGCCATTTACCGTCGAGCATCTGCAGCCGGTCTGAATCCTCCCGCCTCTCCACCAGCGTATCCATCCGCCGGGACGCGGGAATGTAGTAGGCCCTGGCCGGCATGGTGTTTTCATGCAGGAACTCCGGGTCTTCATAATGTCTTGGCACGATCATTTTCTGTCTCCTTTCTATTTCTTATTTTCGATTTCCTTGATTTTGTAGGCTTATTATAACTGTAATGCGATGCACAGTCTATAAACTGCATTAGACAAAATATGCACTAAATGATACAATACATTATAACTGTGAAGGTGCCAAACGTTACAGTGCCCTAAAATCGTGCAGGCACATAAAACAGATGCCCATGATCTGCGACAGTCCCGGCCGTACAGACTTCCGCCATCTTTTTCACATAGAAAGGAGCCGCTTTTGCCATGTATGTCAACTCCGCCTATTTGAACCGTTCCAAGATTGATTTCAAAGACAAGAGCCGTCCGCTTATCGTCGGGAGCTGCGGCACCTACCATCTGTACACCCGTCCCCGGCTGCCGACCCGCCGTCCCAGGGGACGGGTGGATTTTCAGCTCCTGTATATTGTGTCCGGAAAGGCCCATTTCTATTTCGATAATAAGGAGGAAGATACGGTGGTACCCGCCGGACATATGGTGATCTACCGTCCAAAGGAACCACAAAGATATGTGTATTACGGAAATGAACAAACCGAAGTGTACTGGGTTCATTTTACAGGAAACAATGTCAAAAATATCCTCCGGGGCTACGGCATCACCGACAGCATGCGCGTGATCCCCACAGGCACTTCTCTTGAATATACGCGGATTTTCAAACAGATGATCCAGGAACTGCAACGGTGCCAGACCCACTACCCGGAGCTTCTGACCCTGCTGCTTCGGGAACTCCTGATCCTGATCCACCGACAGCTCACCAGGGATCCACGTTTAAAAAATGAGTACCTGGACGCAGAAATGGCGCTTGCACTGGAATTTTTCAACGACCATTACAACACAGAGATCAGCATAGAGGAATACGCTTCCTCCCGGGGTATGAGCGTAAGCTGGTTCATCCGTAATTTCAAACAGTATGCCCACGTCACACCCATGCAGTATATTGTCGCCCGGCGTATTGCCAACGCGCAGATGCTGCTGGAGACCACCAATTACCCCATCACGGAGATCGGAAATATCGTAGGGTATGAGAATCCCCTGTATTTCAGCCGGATCTTCCACAAGCAAAAGGGGATGTCCCCGTCCGAATACCGGAAACTGGGACAGACCGGCATGGCCTGAACCGCCTTACGGCCTGCCGACAGTTTTACACACTGCGGGGATCATCCGATCCCCGTAAAATCTATAATTTCTATGTCTTCCCCAAACCACTCTTCTTCTGCGCACACGGATACCCGATACCCGGGGAGCCCGTATTCCCGAATATGGCAGGAAAGCACTTTTCCGTCCCGGAGCACCTGTACCGGCTCTGTTTCTATGGAAAATTCGATGCTGTCAAAAGACAGGCGCATCCCCTCCCCGGTCATCTTCATATAGCTTTCCTTCATCGTCCAGAACCGATAGAATACGGCATCCCTTTCCCCGTCCCGGCAGCGTCTCAGGTAAGCAGCCTCATTCCGGTGGAAGAAACGTTCCGCCACCCGCTTCGGTGCCCGGGCGATCTGTTCCACGTCGCAGCCCACCGGTTTTCTCCCCACCGCGCAGACGGCCCAGCTGCCGGAATGGGACAGATTGAACCACAGCCCTTCCACCTGGGGTTTTCCGTTCACCCCCAGACGTATATCTTCAGGAGACACGCCATAGCGGGGCAGCACCTCCCGCAGCAGCATTCCCGCTCCCAGGCTTCTTTTTCTGTCCCCGGGCTGCAGATACCGCATGGCCTTTTCCTGCCTCTCTTTTGTAAGTCCCGTCAGCACTTCCGGATATTCTTTTGGATCCGGCAGTTTGCCGGCATCCACCGCATATACCTGCACCACTCTACTTTTTCTCCTTTCCGGGGTTTTTACACATACACCGTTGCTTTTCTCCCCTCAATCTGCTAAAGTAAATGCTGTCAATACCAACAGCCTGAATCATCCGTGCCGTGCCGGGCATAATAAGCATTCAGGTTTACAAGAAAAAGAGAGGTCTGTATACATGAATGAGAATTTTAACGCTTCCTGCAGCGGTGACTGCAACAGCTGCGGCGAAGATTGCGACAAGGGCACCGTCACCCTGACGCTGGACGACGACTCTACCCTGGAATGCTCCGTCATCAATATTTTCCCGGCGGGCGACAAACAGTATATCGCCCTGCTTCCCCTTGACGAAAACGGGGAAAACCACGACGGGGAGGTATTTCTGTACCGTTACTACGAGGAAAACGGTAATCCCCAGTTGGACAACATTGAGGATGACGACGAATACGAGCTGGCCGCGGACGCTTTCGAGGAGATGCTGGACGCCGCCGAATTCGATGAGATCGTGGATGGAGAAGATCTGTAATACAACTTAAACGGAAAAATTCTGTTTTAGGCCCCTGATCAGGGGCTTAAAACGTTTTTCGTCCTGTTTTTTACACGCAAAATAGTAGGTGACATTAACCTCCCTGTCTACAATGGGTACAATCACTTTCCCATCCTCCTGCCACTGGTCCGCAAAAGCATCCGTCGTAAAACTGGGAAATGCGCTGACCTCCGCGATCTGAGCGAAGGTCTCCTGCTCATTCATATAGAGAAAATGGGCCGCCGAGAGCTTTTCCCGGCACAGCTCGTACCAGAATCCAATATAAGTATAGAGAAGCAGATTCTGATCTGCCAGGTCACAAAGATGCAACCGGGCGCGTTTCGCCAGAGGATGCTCTTTCGGCACCTGCAGGCACAGATGCTCCTGCCGATAGGGGCAGGAGAAAATGTCCGCATCCTTTTTCGGTTCTTCATGTACCACAATACACTGATATCTCCCCCGTTCCAGATCTTCCCACAGCTCCCGGTCCGTATTTTTCAATTCGGACGATATGGCCATACCCTCGTAAAAACGGGTAAGCAGAGGAACGATATCCCCGATGGGAACGGGCGCGCAGGAACCCAGGCAAATCGTGTGTCTGGCCCGGTCATGCAACCGTATCCTCTCGATCATCTCCTGCTCCTGCCGCAGCAGTTCTTTTGCATATCCGGCTGCCAGTTTCCCGGTATCATTCAGCATCAGTTTATTCTTTGTCCGCTCAAATAAAGCCACGCCCAGCTGTGCCTCCAGTTTTTTCATGGACTGGCTCAGGGCCGGCTGCGAAAGGTGAAGCTGCTCCGATGCCGCCGAAAGCGTTCCGCACCGGGCAACGGCCGCCAGCTGTTCCAGCAGATACAGTTCAATCATTTTCCGGATCCTTCCTGCTTCAGTATTTGTTTTGATTATAGCACATTAAGCAGACGGTATTGTACTTTTCCTGAAATTTTCTTTATACTTGGAGCAAAGAAATGACAGGAGGATCTTATCATGGAGTATATTACTTTAAATAATGGTGTAAAAATGCCGCTGGAGGGTTTCGGCGTATTCCAGGTGCCGGATCCGGCTCAGTGCGAGCAGGCCGTACTGGATGCCATCGGCTCCGGCTACCGCCTGATTGACACGGCGGCCGCCTATATGAATGAGGCGTCCGTGGGGGCAGCCATCGCCAAATGCGGTGTTCCCAGGGAAGAGCTTTTCATCACCACAAAACTGTGGGTTCAGGATGCCGGTTATGAGAGTGCAAAAAAAGCGATCCGGACATCCCTGGATAAACTGGGACTGGACTACATCGACCTGTATCTGATCCATCAGCCCATGGGCGATTACGTGGGCGCTTACCGCGCCATGGAGGAGGCATACAAGGAAGGAACCGTAAAAGCTATCGGCGTATGCAATTTCTATCCGGCAAGGCTGGCGGATCTGTGCGAGACCGTGGATGTGATGCCCGCGGTAAACCAGGTAGAACTCCACCCCTTCTTCCAGCAGGGGAATGCTCTGGCGCTGATGAAAGAGTACGGCGTCCAGCCCCAGGCCTGGGGGCCCTTTGCCGAGGGTAAATTCGGTATCTTCACCCATCCGGTTCTCACAAAAATCGGCGAAAAATACGGCAAAAGCGCCGCACAGGTGGCCCTGCGCTGGAACACCCAGAGGGGCGTGGTGGTGATCCCGAAATCGGTACACCGGGAACGTATGCAGCAGAATATGGATATCTGGGATTTTTCCCTCACGGATGATGAGATGAAAGAGATCGCCGCCCTGGACATGGGACACAGCGAGATCGTGAACCATGACGATCCGGGATTTGTGAAAATGCTGCATGGGTTGAAAGTACACGAGTAATTTTTTCCAGAAATATGGGGAAAACAGATTTCCACAAAAATGTGTTTTCCCCATATCTAAATATGATATGTTTTTGAAGAACGCTATATTGTCCCCCAAGGTATTAGTGCAAAACACTTTTGAGCAAGAATCATATATCCATTTCCGTTTCTTAAAACGCATTTTCCATCTCATGCTTGTTTCGTATTTGACATCTAAAGATACTGTGTGATCCGAAGCGGCAGAATCCCCGCAATGGACTTCCTGTCCTCTCCCATTGCATTCCCAAATAATTGGCTTTATACATTCTGTTTCCAAACCTCCCGATAATAGCATCTTCAAGCCGTCAAAATATACATCTATTACAATTTACATAGCAAATGTGCAAATTTGCTGATATACCGCAGTGAAACAGTGCATAACAAGGATAGCAACATCGCTATTGCATTTCTCACCATAATCTGCTACAGTAAGTTCAAGAAATACAACCACTATTTCTTTTAATATAATCATAATTTTTGCATCAAAGAAAGGATTGACAAATGAAACTCAAAGATTGGGCATATTTAGGAAATTATGATTTTTTTACTACCAAACTACGTTTATTGGCAACCAATGATCTTGCTCCCGAAAAATGGAGTTATGCTGGAAAAAATGATTTTGGCATCTTAAAAAGCTATTTATATTTTACTTTCGAAAAATTATGGCAAGAACGTGAAACGGCCGCTGAAAACAGTAAACAAACCTATATATACATGGACGAAAATATCTCATGTTTTAATACCGGGCTTTACGATAAAGCATGGCAGCCCATATATTTTTATTGCATAAAAAATCCCATCCCCAATTATCAAGATTGGAGATTTACTGCCTTTTATAATAGCTATACGATTAAATATACAGACATGTCTAATATCGCCTCTTCAGAACTACGAAGGGCCAGTTATTTTAACGAACCGGAAGCTCTAATTTATGATATCCGCTTGGATATTATTCCTCAATGGGAACATATTCTATATGATGAAGAAAATTACCTCCGTATTCCAGAACAATTACGGGCAAGCGGAAAAGAATTTTGTCAAAATCTTATATCTGGCGCTATCAATAGTGTCAAAAAACGTATCGAAGCAAATTATAAGACTGTTGTGCCACAATGGTATGGAGGAAATATACAATTATTAGTACCATTATACTTATCAAACCCTGAAAAGCCAGACCTCGCACTCGTTTTATCTTTGAGTGATGATAAAACAGTATATTACGGTCATACTTGCTTGACCACAGAAATGGCATATAATAACGCCCGTTTAATCGCAAGGCCAGATAGTTATTGGCTACAGCCTTGATTGTAAATTATTAAATTTTGTAAAAGTCTCTTCTGGGCATTGACATTTTATAAAAAAGTATTATACTAAAAACGATTAGTAGATTTTTAATGGTTATTTTTTAGTTGATATTTTTTTGTTATGCTAGGGTTTTATTTCGAAGCAACAGCCATCATGGTTGTTGCTTTCTTTTTTATTAAAAACACTGTGGTGAAACCGGAAAAACAGTCCTCTGCCGCAATTCTTTCCACTTAATGTCTCCCCGCTTCTACTGCACCGCCGGATTCGTATATCCCATCAGGCTCTCGTCCACCGTCCTTGCGGCTTCGCGGCTCTCGCGGATGACCCATACCACCAGGGACTGGCCCCGGTGCATATCGTCCGCCGGAAATCCCTTTGGCATCCCGGCACGGCTATATCCCGGGGATTGGAGACCCCGCAGCAGAGCACCACCCGGCCGTTCCTCTTAAAATCACGATCTGAGAACAGGGGAAAAGGATCCGCGCCATATCCGGCCGCAGATCCTTCCTCTGTTCCGCTTCATTTGTTTATACCACTATCTATCCCCCAAAATCTCCAGGACTTTTTCTTTCATAAGCGCCGTCATCACCCGGTGGCCCTGTTCGGTGTAGTGAATGCCGTCCGTCTTACTGACTTCCACCCGGTCACCCGGATTCAAATAATGTACCTGCATTTCTTCTGCCAGGGGCGCCAGATAACCGTCCAGCTCCAGGCTTTTCTGAAAGCCCGCGCCCAACATCCGCTGCAAATCAATGTTGCCGCGGTCCCGAATCGGTACCGGACAGACCAGAAGGATCTCCGGCGAAGCCAGATCCGGCCCGGATGCAGAGCCTTTGATACAGCCCAGCAGATTTTTTATGGATTGTCCCACGTCAAAGCTGCTCACGTGAAAACGTTCCTTTAGATCGTTGGTGCCCAGCATGAGGATCACCAGATCAATGGGGCGATGGCTCTCCAGGCAGGGCAGCAGGTAGGTTTTCCCGTTCTTGTGCATCTCCACCGGATCGTCCCATACCGTGGTTCTACCGCCCAGGCCCTCCTCCAGCACATAATATTTTTCCCCCAGCTCCCTTTGCAGCCGTCCCGTCCAACGGACAGAATAGGGGTAACGGCTCTGCAGATCCGGCATCAGGCCAAAAGTGTTGGAATCCCCGTAGCACAAAACAGTTTTCCTCATTTTTTCACCCTCTTTACATGCTGCATCTTGGTCAGGCGGTCGATGCAGACGGCCAGAATCAATACCAGACCTGTGAACACCTGCTGCCAGTACTCATTGACCTGCATAATCGTCAGGCCGTTGGAGAGAAGCCCCACCACCAGACAGCCGATCAGCACGCAGGAAATCTTTCCCTCTCCGCCGCTCAAAGACACGCCGCCCAGCACGCAGCCGGTAATCACCTGCATCTCCATTCCCACCGCCGCTGCGGGCTGGCCGGAATTAACACGGTACAGCAGCACAATACCGCCGATGCCGCAGGCAAGACCGCTCAATACATAAGTCATCACACGGTAAAGAGCCGTCGGAATACCCGCCAGACGGGCCGCTTCCGGGTTACCTCCCAGAGCATAAAAATTTGTCCCGAAATAGGTTGTCTCCAGGACGATCCACCCGAGGGCAAAACAGACCAGCATGATAATCACCGGAACCGGCACAACTCCAAAAGCCGTGCCTTTCCCCAGGAATTTTAACGGCTCCGGCAGATCATAAATCGGCAGACCCCCGCTGATCAGATAGGCCGCGCCCCGGGCGCTGGTCATCATACCCAATGTAGCGATCATGGGCGGCAGGCCCAAAAACTGTACCAGCAGGCCGTTGCAGGTTCCCAAAAGCACACTGGCAAGAATGCCGATAAAAGCTGCCGGCAGCGGGGCCACCTGATAATTCACCATCAGGCTGGCTGTCAGCGTCCCCGTCACCGCCAGCAGAGAACCCACCGACAGATCCAGGCCGCCGCTCAGCAGCACAAAAGTGGATCCCACCGCCACAATACCCGTGACGGAAATCTGTCGGAGTACATTCATAATATTGTCAAGCCGCAGAAAGGATTTCTGTGTAATGCCGAAAAACAGCACCAGGATCACCAGCACGCCGGAAATCGCGTATTGGCGCAAATTCTGATTGATTTTTGATTCTTTCATAGTTCTGTCTGTTCCTTTCCTCCTATCTCTTACGAAGCTGCCGCATTGCCCGACGCAAAGTGCATGATACGCTCCTGCGTCGCCTCACTCCTGTCCAGCTCGGCAACCAGCTTTCCCTCGTGCATGACCAGCACCCGGTCCGACATGCCCAAGATTTCAGGCAGTTCCGAAGATATCATGATGATTGCCTTTCCCTCCGCCACCAGTTTATTCATAAGCTGATAAATCTCGTGCTTGGCTCCCACGTCAATGCCTCTGGTCGGCTCGTCAAAAAAGATCAGCGAAGGGGAGGCCGCCAGAAACTTGCCGATCACCACTTTCTGCTGATTACCGCCGGAGAGATTTACCACCTTCTGGGCCGATGAGGGTGTCTTGATGCGAAGCATGGCAATATAATCTGCCACTATCTGTGCGCACTGCGCCTTTTTCAGGAAAATCCACTGGGACAGCCGTTTCGCCGTGGACATGATCAGATTATCGGCAATGCTCATTTTCAGAACCAGCCCCTGCTCTTTTCTGCTCTCCGGCAAAAGAGCCACTCCCTGGGCGATCGAGACGGCCGGACTTTTCAGCTCTACCCGTTTTCCATTCAGCCAGACCTCACCGCCGGTCATGGGGTCCGCACCGTAGATCGCCCTCACCAGTTCCGTCCGCCCCGCGCCGATCAGGCCGGACAGGCCGACGATCTCCCCCGCCCGCACGGAAAAGCTGACATCCCTGATAAAATTTCCCGCGCACAGGTTCCGCACCTCCAGCACCGTCTCACCTATATTCGATTCTCTGGCCGGATACTGTTCGTCAATACTTCTGCCCACCATCAGAGAAATCAGTTCCCCGCTGGTCGTTTTTTCCATATTTAATGTTTTTATATAACGTCCGTCTCTTAAAATGGTCACTCTGTCCGCGATCTGAAACAGCTCCTCCATGCGGTGAGAAATAAACAGAATGGTCACGCCGTTTGCCACCAATCTTTTCACCAGTCTGAACAGGCTTTCCACTTCCGCATTGGTGAGAGGTGCCGTCGGTTCATCCATGACCAGCACACGCACGTCGTTCACCAGTGTTTTGGAGATTTCCACGATCTGCTGATACGCCACGGAGAGCTGCCTGACAGGAACGGAGGGATCAATCTCCACATCGAGCTCTTTCAGCACCTCTTTCGCTTTTTCAATCATCGCTTTCTTATCCAAAAACGCGCCTTTTCTATACTCTTTGCCCAGGAACATATTTTCCGCCACCGAGAGCGTGGGCACCAGAGTAAACTCCTGATAGATGACGCCGATGCCTTTCCTGGTTGACAGCGCAGGCGTAATATTTACCAGCGCCTCACCGTCCATATGAACCGTACCTTCATCCGGCGAGATCGCGCCGGCCAGTATCTTGATCAGCGTACTTTTCCCGGCGCCGTTTTCTCCCAGCAGAGCATGGACCTCTCCCTGTTCAAAGGATACTGACACATCATCAAGGGCCACCACTCCGGGATACCGTTTGGTAATATGATTC
Organism: Lachnospiraceae bacterium; assembly: GCA_003542935.1. Lineage (GTDB taxonomy): Bacteria > Bacillota > Clostridia > Lachnospirales > Lachnospiraceae > UBA11957. The sequence continues at coordinate 14,167 of DPJQ01000149.1, forward strand.
AATTCGAGAATCGAAGACATCTCTCCCGCCTCCTTTCCATTTACTTAGAGGACTCCGGCATCCGAAAAAAGGGATGCCGGAGCCCTTGACATCAATTCTTCACGTTTTTTTACCGGTCTTACCTGTATTCTTCCACATTGTCCTTGTCTACAGCAACCAACTCCACATAGTATTCTTTCTCGATTTCCTCTCCGTTAATCAGCCCCAGACAGTCTTCCACGCATTTTTTGCCCATAGCATCCGGGTTCTGGGAAACCGTCATGCGGTAAATACCGCCCTCGGCCACTTTTGCCAGACCCTCATCCGTGGCGTCAATGCCGCCGATCAGGATATCGTCGCCGGTCTTACCCGCATCCATAAAGGCCTCATAAGCACCCAGTGCGCCGGCGTCATTGATACCAAGCAGCACCTGCAGATCCGGATAGGTTGTCAGGAAAGTCTCCGCGGCCGCCATGCCGGCCGCCGTCTCGCCTGCGGTCTCGGTGGCCACAAACTCCACATTGTCCACAACGGAATTGACACCGTCGATGATGCCTTCTTTACGGGCAATGACCGTGGGGGCTATATCATAATTCAGTGTAGCCGCCACAACTTTCTCCTGATCGCCTAAATTCTCTTTGATCCACTCGCCGGCCGCCACGCCCAGGCAGTAACCCAGATCATGCTCTTCCGCGCCCACATAGGCGTCATATTCTTCCGGCATGATGGTATGGCATACGACATAAATCCCTTTCTCCCGCGCTTCCTTGATCTGAGGCAGTACGGCTTCTCCGTCCTGGGGAGTGATGATGATGGCATTTACTCCCATGGAGATAAAGTCTTCCATGGCCTGGATCTGTCCCTCACTGGTTCCCTGGGAATCCGAAAAAATTAGTTCTACGCCGGCATCTTTGCAAGCTGCCTCGATGGATTCTTTAAACGCCACGAAGAAAGGGTTGTCCAGATTCAAAAAAGTAAGTCCTATTTTGATCCCTTCCGCGGACGGCGCCGTAGATGCCTCTGACGCCTGGGAAGCTGCCGATGCATCAGGAGCCTGTGCCTCTGACGAACCCGCCGTTTCCGACTGTTCTGCCGCCGATGCCCCTGCCGCCGAAGACTGTGCCTGGCTGGAGGATGACGAACATCCAGCCATTGAAAAAGCCATTGCCGCTGCCAGTACCATTGCCAATACTCTCTTTTTCATCTTATATCCTCCATTTGATGAATTATATGGTGTCCTCATTCAAGGAAAAAAATCTGCCCCGTTTCCTGTTTATCCGCTTTTTGGTATCGTTCCCTTTTTAAGATAACAGAAAAGGGGAAAGGAGCCTCAATCCTCCCCTGTTTCGGTGCTTTCCCTCCCCGTCTGATATCTCTTTTATACAGAATATACGCATTATTGTCAATTACTTTTTTCTATTTCTTTTATTTTTGGTCATTTTTTACTATATACTTTTCATTTATTTATACTATGTGTCAGTTAGGGAACGTTACCATTTTTTCAGAGACCTATTGAATTGACTAATCCGAACGGCAATGCTATACTACCCATAATTCGTTTCTGTCCGCTCTATACAAAACGAGTGTCTTGTACCGTTCACTTTCAGCAAAAT
>DPJQ01000199.1 GCA_003542935.1 Lachnospiraceae bacterium
CTGTCACTCGCACCAGGTTCAGATAATCAATAAAAGATTTTCCCTGCTTTTGTTTGAAGATGTGGCTCAGGTAGCTTCGGTTCATATGGAACAGGGAGGCCACAAATTCTACGGAAATAGAACGAAAATAATTTCTGTCTATGTAAGTCGCCACATTGGCGATGATGTCACTGTCAGCGTAGATATGATGGGGAGCCAGGGACTGTGATACAGAACTAAAAAACTGTCTGTAATATCCTTCCAGCGCCTTCAAGGAAAACATGGTATCCAGAATGTTCTGGATGCTGGAATCCACCGTGTCCGGTTGAAGCTGACGGATGTACCGGTGCAGGATCAGTTTGAGCTGGCCGGTGATCTGAAAACAGGAATATTTGATATCATACAGAGTGGCGTCCGGCAGACTGCCGTACCAGTCAAAAAGTTCCGTGACAAGATCGTTTGCTTCTTCTGTCATGCCGGATTCGATGCGGAACAGGAGTTCATCCGTGCGGGGCCACAGGAGAACCGAGGGTGCGGCAGCGCCGGGACGGTAAGTGAATACATCCCGGGATTCCCTTATTTTTTTCTGATTCAGAGCCTGTATACTCTCCTGCAGTGTGTCGCGGAGGCAGGACAGGCTTTCGTGCTCCCCGCTGATGCCGAAGAGCACCTGCTCATTCCGTGACAAAAAGAGGGTTTTCAGATTGTCGATGACCCGGAGACAGGCAGTGTCCGTGGAGGGAGAAATTCTGTGGGCGGTGAAAAACAGCAGAAGAAAGCCCAGATTTTCCACATGGGGATGGGAGAGATAGAGCGCACGGGTGTCATAGCCCTGATTCACGAGAAGGAGATTGATATCTTCCTCCGGAAGCGGATGATCCGAGTGCAGCAGGATCAGCCGGTTAGAGCTGCTGCGGTTGATAAAAGCGAGTTTCCGGGAGGAAAGCTGCAAGCTGCCCTTTGCGTAGCCGCAGATCAGATTCCGCAGTTGCTCCCGGTCATGATTCAGCTGGAGGGATTCCCTGTATTCCTCGGAAGACTGAAGCTTATTTTCCATATCAGACTGGCTCTCCATGCGGGCGATGGCCTGCCGGGAATACTCAAAATCACGGTAACCGCTGATGACGATGATCTGAATATTCGGAAAGCGTCTGGCCAGGACGGACAGAAGCTGCCCGCCGTCCATCACAGGCATTTTCATATCGGTAATGACGATATCAGGCTTCAGTTCTTCCGTCAGCCGAAGCCCCTCCTCCCCGTCGGCGGCCTGGCCTACGCACGTAATTGTATCTTCCATGGAAGAAAGTTTTGCCAATGTACCCGTCCGGGCAAGTTTTTCATCGTCAATAATGAGATATCGGTAATGCATGGTCATATATACTCCTTTTTGCTTTTGCTACTCTTCATACAGGGGAAGGGTAATCCGGATCGTGGTACCCGCTCCCTTTGTGCTGAATACTTTCAGTCCGTAATATTCACCGTAATACAGGGCGATCCGGGTGTGGATATTTTTGATGCCGATGCTCTGCCCGTTTCGGCGGCCCAGCTCCTCAAATTCCGGTCTCTCTTCCAACTGTTCTTGCAGGGCCGACAGTTTTTCGGTGGGAATACCCTGCCCGTTATCAGTGACGGAGAGCAGCAGGAGATCACCTTCCCTCCCCGCCTCCACGACAATGGTATCGCCGGACCGGCAGTAATTCAGTCCATGATACAGGGCGTTTTCGACCAGGGGCTGCAGGATCAGCTTCAGCACCCGCCGCTTTCGAAGTCCGGCCGGTATATGCTCCTCATAGGAAAATGCATTGTCAAAACGGATCTGCTGGATGTGAATATAATCATGTACATGATCCAGTTCCCGCTCCAGGGGAACCAGTTCGCTCTGGGTCTTGATGCTGTAGCGGAACATATTGCCCAGAGCCAGGGCCATGGTGCTGATATCCCGGATGCGGTGGACAGCGGCAATGCTGTTAATCGCTTCCAGCGTATTATACAGAAAATGGGCGTTTATCTGAGATTCCAGGGAACGCATCTGGGCGTCCAGAAGGATCAGTTTGTTTTCCAGCTCGTTTTTAATATAACGGTCTTTCTCATCCTGCATTTCCTGGAAAGAATTATACAGGACGCCGATCTCATCCTGGCGATGGAAGTAAGGGCTGTCCACGACCCCGTGCTTACCGTCGGTGCGTACCATCTGGCGGCTCAGATAGATGATAGGACGGGTCAGGCTCCTGGAGAGGAGGACAGACAGAGTGACAAAGACCAGAAGACAGATGGCCGTAACAGATAACAGGGTGATCTGGGTAATGCCGAATTCGCGGTGGAGCATTTCCCGGTTCACACAGGCATGGAGGATAAGGCCGGGCAGATCCAGCGTCTTTTCAAGGCTTAAAGCATTTTCCGCTTTCAGGCCGGACAGCCCGCCGGATGCTGTGGTATATAAAGGCGTATCGCCGGACTGTACGGAAAGGGCAGCCATGTCCGGCATGGTATTTACGGTGGACAGGTCAAAGATTTCCGGTGCACAGTCGATCATCAGTACCCCCAGAAAATCTCTGGTATGCACATCATACAGGGCGGTGCAGAAGGAGAGGGAGGGGCTGCCACCGTCAAATACTGCTTTTTTCTCATCGCTGTAGATGTAAGTATCACCTTGTAAACGGAGGGTTTCCTGATACCAGTCCTCCCCGGAAGGATCATAGCTATGGGAAATATGGACACCGTTGCCATAGCCATATCCCAGGCTGTTCCCGGAGGGAGTGAAGAGAAAAATGCCATTGATATAGGGGGAAAAATATATAAAATCCTGGCTGACGTCATCCAGCTTCTGATTGCTCAGATAGATATCATGGTCATCCGGTTGGGCATTGCCGGTATATTTTACCAGGTCATCCACCATGGAGGTATGATTTTCCTTTGGCAGATACATGGATTCCACAATATGTTCCAGATTGGCGAGGGTATAATTGGTGTGGAAAGCCGCCACTTCCAGCAGGTTCTCGGCGGATTGTGTGACCTGTCTTTCGATAAGGCTGGTATACCGGGTATAGGTATAGAAGGAAATAATGAGAACCGGCGCAATGGAAATCAGCAAAAAAATGAGCAGAAATTTTCTCTGGAGCTTCATAACGCTTCCCCTTCCGGCGCTGCCGCCAATGGCCATGGCGCGTGATAACGTGGAATGCTCGAAAGAGCACGGATATTTCCTCAAAAGGATACCATATCAGGAGGAAAAAGTATAGAGCCGGGGGGAAAAGACTTTACACGTTTTCGGCGAATTGGTAATATGGAAACAGCATTTGGATCATTAAGTATAGCGAATAAGTTTAAAACAATTTTTGCGGGTGTAAAATGGGAAAAATATTTAATACGGATGGATATTGTGATCCGGAACTGCATTATATGGTGGATCTGACAGGGCGGTTGGCCGAGATCAGGGCCATGGTAGATGCCGGAAAATATTTTACGGTCAACAGGGCCAGGCAGTACGGGAAGACGACGGTACTGACCGCATTGGCAGATGCGCTGGCGGATGAGTATGAAGTAGTAAGTATGGATTTTCAGACGCTGAGCTCTCTGGCATTCAAGGATGAGCAGTCGTTTGTCGCGGCTTTTTCGGAAGAACTGTTGGATCTCGTTCATGAGATACCGGTCGGGATCAGGGAGAAGCTTATTGCGTTTGCAGAGAAAAACGCGCCGATGCTGTCTCTTCAGATGCTTTTCAAGGCACTCAAAGCCTGGTGCCGGGAATCCGGGAAAAAAATCGTTTTGATCATTGATGAAGTGGACACAGCGGCAAATAATCAGGTATTTCTTGATTTTCTGGCACAGCTCCGTGCGTATTATTTAAAAAGAAGGAGAATGCCGACATTTCAGTCTGTAATCCTCGCCGGTGTTTACGATGTGCGCAATATCAGGCGGAAGATCCGGCCGGATGACGAACATAAGGAAAACAGCCCCTGGAATATCGCATCGGATTTTCTTGTGGAGATGAGTTTTTCCATAGAGGATATTGAGGGGATGCTCGGAGAATATGAGGCGGATCATCATACGGGGATGGACATATACCGGATTTCGAAATTGCTGTATGAATATACGTCCGGTTATCCATATCTGGTGTCAAGGCTATGTAAACTGATGGATGAGCGGATTGCGGGAAAAGCAGGATGTATGGGCCGGGACAGGGACAATGTATGGACGGAGGAGGGGTGCAGGAAAGCGGTAAAAATGCTTTTGGAAGAGAATAATCCACTGTTTGATTCGCTGATCAATAAAGTGAATCAATTTCCGGAATTGAAAGCGGTCATTCGCAGACAACTCTTTCAAGGGCTGCCGGTTGCCTATGCCGCGGACGATGCCGCGGTCAGAAACGCCCGGATGTTTGGGCTGGTGAAGATGGAAGGAGGAAACGTGCAGATTGCAAACAGGATATTTGAGACCCGCCTGTACAACTATTTCCTGACGATGCCGGAAGCTCAGGAGGGAGACTTTTTTCAGCTTGCTTCTCTAAACAAAAATCAGTTTGTATGCAACGGGCGGTTGGATATGGCTCATATCCTTGAGAAATTTGTGGAACATTTTGACGATATTTATGGTGGCCGTGATCAGAAATTCTATGAAGAGGATGGCCGGAGATACTTCATGCTTTATCTGAAACCCATTATTAACGGGGTGGGGAATTACTATGTGGAAGCACAGACCCGGGATCAGGAGCGCACAGACCTGGTCATAGATTATTGTGGTGTTCAGTATATCGTCGAATTGAAGATATGGAGGGGAAATGCCTATAATGAACGGGGAGAAAAACAGCTTATAGAATATCTGGACTACTATCATCTGAATAAGGGGTATATGCTCAGCTTTAATTTTAATAAAAAGAAAGAGATTGGTTTGAAGGAGGTCGTGCTGGGGGATAAGATATTGGTGGAGGCTGTAGTCTGAGTGGAAGAATCTGTATTCACAACCAGGTACTTAAAATGTGATGCTAACATACGTACAAGATTTTTTTAACAAAAGTACAATGCTCCTTTCCTATAATAAAACTACATCATAAAACTGCCATAAGTGCGCGGGTATCCTGCCCGCCGCTTGTGGGAAATGAAATCAGGAAAGGGGAACAAGATGAAGAAAAAATCAGTACGTTTATTGGCGGCGGGATTGAGCGCGGCCATGCTGCTGACGCAGAGTTTACCGGGTGTAGTACTGGGAGCTCCCACGGAAGGGCAGAGTGGGCTGACGGCATTTGAGCAGGAGTTTAAGAACCCGACGGACAAGGATGCCAAACCGTTTATGAGATGGTGGATCGCACCGGGGCGGATGACCCAGGCAGAAATTGAGAAAGAGATAAAGGCTTTCAAGGACGGAGGATATGCCGGTGTGGAGCTACAGTGTCTTGAGCTGGCAAAGGGCTGTGTCATTAATGATGCTACCTGGAATCAGACCATGAAATGGATTCTACAGGCAGGTATTGATAACGGCATTCAGATTGATTGTACCTTGGGACAGTTGTGGCCAATAGCTTCTCCGGATATCAAAAATCCGGATGATGAGCCCGGACGTGCAGAACAGCAGATCTTTGAGGGAAGTGAAAGTTTTACGGCTTCTGAAGGGGCAATGGTTTATAACGCGGATGCCCTGGTGCTGCCGGTTGAGCAGACCGGATTTACTGCAAACGGACGTAAATATTCTCTGGTAGCTATTACTGCGGCAAAGGTGTCGGGCAAGGGATATGATGCAAAGGAAGTGTATAATGTTCTGGGGGACAATAAGCCGGAGGATATCCAGAGGACCGGGAAAGTGACTTGGACGGCCCCCTCATCCGGGGAGTGGAAGATTTTCTACTATTACAGCCAGGCTTCCATGAAGAAAGTGGACGCGACGGGACAGTATGTGGTTGACCACATGAGCGAAGAGGGTACCCAGGTTGTTATTAACAACTGGGAAAAGGCGATGGCAGGGGATGAAAAGCTGAAACAGCTATACGAGGAAAATGGCGGAAGCGTATTTGGCGATTCTTTTGAGCTTAGCAATGGCCTCTGGACACCGAAAATGCTGGAGGAGTTTAAAAGGAGAAGGGGATATGATCTGACACCTTATCTTCCAGCGACAACGCTTGTCCGTAAAAATTGGGATATGGTGCCGGCCAATGACCTGGGCGATGTTGGCGAGCGTATCCGTGAGGATCTTTATTCGACCATGACAGAGCTGATGTCGGAAAACCATATGAAAGCTCTGCAGGATTGGGCGAAAACCCATAATATGACGCTTCGTTACCAGGCATACAGCAGCAAAGGACCTAATAAATTCGAGTTGACCCATCCGGCCCAGTATATTGATACGGTTGAGGCAGAGTCCTATGCCATGAGCGGTGATACTCCGGATGCTTACCGTCAGCTCAGCGGCATGGTTCACATGAAAGGCGATAAAGTCTATTCCGCAGAGGCAGCTGAGATAGGCAGCGATGACTGGCGTGAAACATGGACAAAGGTTCAAACCAGGGATGGAAGGGAACCCTATAATGGTTTTGTGTATTATGCTAATCGCCTGTTTGCTGGCGGTGTAAATAAAATGGTATTTCATGGAACTACCTATAAAGTTACAGATCTGACTGATCTTAAGAGGACAGTTGAATGGCCGGGTTATTCTGCCATGGCGGGTATGGGTTATGGCAACGAATGGGATGATAAGACGCCCATGTGGGATAATGTGGATATTGTGACAGATTATCTGACTTGTACAGGGTATGCGCTTCAGCAGGGAACTGCGGACATGGATCTGGCGGTGTACCGTGATATCTATGGAAAGGGCAGTGTCCGTAATGAGATCACTGATCTGGAAAAAGCCGGATACACATATGATTACGTAACGCCTACCATTCTGGATCACAAAAACGCAACAACAGGAAAAGAGGATGGAAAGACAGTTTTGGCAGCGGACGGCCCCTCATACAAAGCTTTGATTATTGAACCGATGTCCGATGGCACGGTTCCCCCGATGCCGCTGGCTACGGCTAGAAAAATTGTGGCGGCTGCCAATGAAGGGTTGCCGGTGGTCATTATCGGTGAACTTCCCAGCAAAACAAGTTATCATCCGGGAAACACAGATAAGCCGGAGGTAGCAGATGTTTCTGCAACGGTTGCTGATGAAAATGCTGCCCTGGCAGATTGCCTTAAGGGGCTGGAAGGCAAAACTAATGTGAAGAAGGCTGCAGACAGGGCAGGGGCGGTAGAAGCCCTAGCGGAGCTCGGCGTTATGCCCGATGCCCAGCCGGAGACGCCGTCGGGACTCTATTACCAGCACAGAAATACATCGGATGCGGAACTGTATTATATTTATAATGCTGGTTCAAAAGAAAGTGAACAAGAGATAACACTGAAAGGAGAGGGCGCTCCCTATCTTCTGGATTCCTGGAGTGGAGAGATCAGTCCGATCGCAGAGTATAAAGTGAATGAAGGCTCCGTGACCATCCGTCCCCATCTGGATGTGCAGGATGCCATGCTGGTGGCGGTTGCGAAACCTGGTTGGAGCAGTAAAGCCGTAGAAAGAAACGTAACGGAGACAGACGGCGATGCCGTTTTGTATGATGCCTGGGAAGACGTGTTGTGGAGAGGATCAATGAGACATTTCCGGATATAGAGATTCAATTGGAAAAGTATGCGGAGGATCAGTATTATACAGTGCTGAATACCATGCTGGCCACGGGAAAGGGACCGGATCTCTTTTTTGTTCAGCCGGAGTACGCAGGGGCTAACGGCCTGGACAGCCTGGTGGAGGCAGGCTATCTGGCGCCGGTAACGGAGCTTACCTGTATTCGGAATGCGGATGAAAGCAAATATTCACTTTTGCGGCGGGATGGCCAGGTATACAGTGTATCCGTCGGAAAAATGGCTGTGGGGCTGCTGTATAATAAAACGTTGTTTGAGGAAAACGGCCTCAAATTCCCCGGTTGCTGGGAAGATTTCCTTGCGTGCTGCGAGATTTTAAAAGGGAAGGGGATTCAGCCTCTAACGCTGGGGGCAGTGGAGAAAAATGGCTACCAGCTCGGCCTGTACCAGATAGCCGTCAATCAGCTCTATACGAAGGATACGGATTATGATCAGAAGCTTCGTGAAGGAACGAGGAAATTCACTGATGAGGATGGAATAAAGTGTTGGGGATGTATACAGATCTGTATGAAAAGCAGTATATGGATCCGCAATCCATTCATCTTACGGCCCGTGAGACAGAAGAGATGCTTTTGGACAGGGATGTTGCCATGATCTTTACCGGCAGTATGCAGGCCGAGGGATTTCTGGCGGATGGAGAAAAAAGGGCGGATGAATTTTTGTTTACTACGCTTCCGGCCAATGAGCGTGGTGAAACTACATATTGGAGTATGGGGGAAGTCGGGGGTATAGGTATGTATGCTGATACGAAATATCCTGAGGCATGTAAAACAGTGCTGGAGGAGTTTTGGAGTTATCTTTCGGAATCCGACGGCCCGGGAAATGAGGATTTTTCAGGAGAGGCCCGGGAAGCATATGAGTCCGGCCGATATTTCCATCTCTGCAACCACGGCTGGTACAATGAAGTAGAGGTGGTCATGGAGAAGAAACTCCAGGAGTATTTTGCCGGTGGGGAAATGCAGATAGAAGACATCACCGCAGCCATGCAGCGGGAACTGGAAAGATGAGATTTTTCCATGATCATTGTCTAAAATGTCAATAAACCGAAAAGAAAGGATAGGATTCTCGGCAATATCCCGCATGGCCAATACCTTGACAATTTTTGGGATTGATGCGATAATTAGACTTGTTTTGAGAAAATTTTCAAGGAGGAATATAGAATGTCTACGAAAGCATATTATCCGATCGAAGAGATTGGCGCCGGAAAACCAGGCTTTTCCAAAACGCGTGCGATCATCGAAGGCGCATTTTACGGAAACAATGTTGTCAAGGTAAACACTTTAAAAGAAGCCTATGACCTGGCAAAGAATTCCCCGGGAACCATCGTTACCGATATGCCGGTTTACAGAGGCGAGGAGTTTGGGCTGGAACCGGATGCAAAGGTTTTACTGTTCAACGACGGCGCTGTCACCGGACGTTATGCAGTCGCCCGCCGTATCAAAGGAGAACCCGGTGTGGATGAGGCCAAACTGGATAAAGTAGTTATGGATGCGGTTTACGAGACCCGTTGGAGAACGCTGTACCATGCAGAGGTTTTCGTTGGTCTGGATCCCGAGTTTATGGCAAAAGCCCATTTGCTGATTCCGGAAGGCGAGGAGAACCTGCTGTACAACTGGATGTTGAATTTCCAGTATATGTCCGACGAGTATGTGAAAATGTACAAGAGATCCCAGCCCATCGGCGGCGGGAAAGAGCCGGACATCTATATTTTCTCTGATCCCCAGTGGACACCGGGCAACCGTCCCGACCTGGATTACAGCTGCCTGAGTGATCCGCTTACCCTGTGCTATTTCGACACAGACCAGAACTGTGCCGCTATCCTGGGTATGAAATATTTCGGCGAGCACAAGAAAGGCACGCTGACCATGGCCTGGGCTCTGGCCAACAGAAACGGCTATGCTTCCTGCCATGGCGGACAGAAAGAGTATACATTGCCGGACGGCAGAAAATATGTGGCATCGGTGTTCGGCCTGTCCGGATCCGGAAAATCCACACTGACCCATGCAAAACACGGCGGCAAATATCCGATCACCGTACTGCATGATGATGCTTTCATCATCAACACAGATACCTGTTCCTCTGTGGCTCTGGAGCCGACCTACTTCGACAAGACGGCCGACTATCCCACAGGCTGCCCGGACAACAAATACCTGCTGACTGCACAGAACTGCTCCGCTACGATGGACTCCGAGGGCAAGATCCAGCTGGTGACAGAAGATATCCGTAACGGTAATGGCCGCGCTATCAAGTCCAAACTGTGGTCCCCGAACCGCGTAGACAAGATCGACGCTCCGGTTAACGCGATTTTCTGGATTATGAAAGATCCGACCATCCCGCCGGTAGTGAAGCTCAAAGGCGCTGCTCTGGCATCCGTAATGGGCGCTACTCTGGCTACCAAGACTTCCACTGCTGAGCGTGTGGCTGCCGGTACGGATCTGAACGCTCTGCGTATCGTTCCCTATGCAAACCCGTTCCGTACCTATCCGCTGGTTCATGACTACGAGAAATTCAAAAAACTGGTGGAAGAGAAGAATGTGGATTGCTACATCGTCAACACCGGCGATTTCATGGGCAAGAAAGTAAAACCGGCCGATACGCTGGGTATCCTTGAAGCTATTGTTGAGAACCGCGCCGAGTTCAAACAGTGGGGTCCTTTCGAGGATATTGAGATCATGGAGTGGACACTGACCGATAACTTTGTTCCGGATATGAATGATGCCGAGTATGTGGCTGCCCTGAAGAATGCCATGATGAACCGCGTGAATGCGATTAAAGACTTCAGCGAGAAGAAGGGCGGTTATGACGCTCTGCCCGAGGAAGCCCTGGCTGCCGTTCAGAAGCTGGTAGACGAGCTTGCATAAAAGATTATAAAGTGATTTTTCAATATAGAAAAGCCGCCGTTGGCGGCTTTTCTGCGTGACGAAATATTACAGTGATGACGATTTTTTTGCAGGCAGTTTTTTGAAATTCTCGTAACTGTTTAGCACAGGTCGAAGCACTTGCTGCTGAGACCGTAAGAACATGATCCAGGTGTGCAAAATTCCGTCGCCGAAGGGCGCTGAACGTCTAGTGGACGTTCGTTTAGCGCCGACCGAAGCGGAGCGTAGACATTTTCATTGGATTTTGCATTGTAACTGTGAAGGTACTGAACAGTTACAAATTCTCGTATATAATGTAGAAATTTGCTTCTTTGTAGTATTGCTTATTTTGCATAATTACATTTTTGGGATTGTCAAGCATCAAACTTCATGAAAATTTTGATGAACCTTGTGAGGATTTGTCGCACATTTTTATTGTGTTTGGACATACAATAAAGTATAATGTATGTAGCCAAAAGAAGATTCCTGGGGTGTTCGACGATCTCGTCATTTTGAACCTACATTTACTTTAAACGGGATTCCTATATCGCTGCATAGATGCCAGGCCTCCGTTTGCAGTGGAAGGCAGAAGTGCAGTTGCGGTTACCCACCTGGCTTCGGCTAGGAGTCAAGAGACGGGAAACGGCACTCCGGGGTTTTACAATGCTATAGAGAAAGAGCCTTCAGAGGCTCTTTTTGTGTATCTTTCAGCATATAGTAGTACCGGAGTGTGACTGAATGGAGTTTATAAAAAAAATAAAAATATTGCTGGTATTACTTTTGTTCGGAATGGTCGTCTACGTAGCCCCTCTGTCTGTGGAGAATCTGGCTCCGACGAAACCTTTGATGCCCTGGCAGCAGTTTTTTCTTGCATGCGCAGCGCGTCTGGGCCAGAGGGACGGCCAAAAAGCGGAGGATTCCAAAAAAGTGGAGACTGCCGCCGCGGAGTTTCCGGCTGCCGGAACGGACAGCAGCGCAGACGGCTCGGTTATACCCCGGACGATTCGGGTGTTGCTGACTCACAATCAGGACGGAAATCCGATGTTTGGGCAAATGCGTATTTCCTGTAATAAATCCTGGCAGGCTGGTGAGAATACATATAAAAGCGATGATGTTCTTACGGTGGATACGGAGCTGATCACAGGAGAATATTTCCGGGTGTCCTCCGAGGAAAAGGGTGCGGAATTTTTTCTGGAGTACGATGGGCTGCAGAGGCGGAGTACACGATACAGAGGGAGGCTGCTTTTTTATCCTGCAGCGGATGGGTTTTATGTGGTTAATGAGCTGTCTCTGGAAACGTATGTGGCCTATGCGGTGCCGGGGGAGATGCCGGCATCTTATCCGCCGGAAGCGTTAAAAGCCCAGGCGGTCTGTTCCCGGACTTACGCGGTGAAAAATGCAGGCAGTTTGGAGGATTACCATGCCGATGTGGATGATTCTGTGTCCTGGCAGGTGTACAATGGGCAGGCTCCAGACAAACGGGCCACAGAGGCGGTAAAGGCTACAGAGGGTGAGATCCTGTTGTGGAAAGGAAAACCGGCAGAGATTTATTTCTTTTCGACCTCCTGCGGGCTGACCAGCCGGAAAGATATCTGGAATCCGGAAGTTGAGGAGAGTTGTCTGAAAGCGGTATATGTGGGGACGGAAGGGAGTCTTCCGGAGTCGGAGGAGGCATTTGAGGCCTATATTCAGGCCGATGATGAAAATGCCTGGGAGCATGACATGCCATGGTTCCGCTGGCGGATGACGATGCCGCTTTCAAGGCTACAGGAACTGTCCGATCAAAAGAAAAGTGGCCTGGGAGCGGTGCTCTCACTGGCTGTCACTTCCCGTTCGTCAGGATGGGCAGCCACAGAACTGACCGTGACCTGTGAAAAAGGAAGCTATGTGGTCTATTCTGAGTATGCGATTCGAAACTTCCTGTCCCCGGAAGGCTGTAAGCTGAAGAATAAGAAGGGCAGGGCGCCGTCTACAAAAATCTTACCCAGCGGATATTTTGTGCTGCAACCATACTATGATGACGGGGGTGCATTGGCCGGTTATCGGATTCGCGGGGGCGGTCTGGGCCATGGTGCGGGGCTCAGCCAAAACGGCGCAAAGGTTATGGCTGAGCAGGGAATGGATTATAAAAATATTTTGGAACTGTTTTATCAGGATGTTGTATTGGCAAATGGCGAAGGGTAAGAGAAATGTTGAGACAGGTGATGCGGTGGGGAATTGCTCTCGCGGGATTTATCAAACGGATGAAGGAGGATCATGTGGGGGCCTATGCCGCGCAGAGCGCCTACTTTTTTCTGATGTCCTGTATTCCGCTGTTGCTGCTGGTCATGACGCTGATCCGCTATCTGCCTATCACCGAGTACGATTTTGTGGTGCTGATTATGCGCGTCGTCCCGGAAGAATTTCAAAATCTGGTCTACATGGTGGTGGCTGAAGTGTTTTCCAAATCCGGGGCGGTGGTTCCGATTTCAGCTCTTTTTACGGCCTGGACTGCGGCAAAGGGGATTCAGGCTCTGTATAATGGGCTGAATACAGTGTACCATGTGCCTGTGGTACCGAATTACCTGACGGCACGGTTGATCTCGGCTCTGTATACGATCGTATTTGTAACGGCCATCGCTATTACTCTGATCCTGGTAGTCTTTGGCAGCAGTATCCAGAACGGATTGGCGGCTCACTATCCCCTGGCAGCCAATCTCACAGCGGCCATTGTCCATATGCGGGTACTGATCACTCTGTCCTTTCTCGTATTCACTTTCCTGGTGCTGTACAAATTTGTCCCTAACCGGAGAGCGACCTGGCGAAGCCAGCTCCCCGGCGCGGCCCTGTCAGCGGCGGCCTGGCTGATCTTTTCCTTCGGTTTTTCCCTCTACGTGGAGCTGAGCAACAGCTTCTCCAATATGTACGGTAGTCTGACTACGCTGATCTTGGTCATGCTGTGGTTGTATATCTGTATGTATATTTTGCTGATCGGGGCGGAGATCAACGCCTATTTCGAGGACCGTTTCCGCCGGATGCGGGTGGAGCTTCTGATGAACCGAAAAGAGGGCGGAGGTATGGATCCCACGGAGAGCCGGTAAAAAGGCGGATGCGCCTCAAATTCCGTGCTTTTCCACAATATGGCTTGTAATTGGAACGGACTATCGATATAATATACCATGCAAATTGCATAATAAAACAAACAGTATGATAGTGAAACTCTGCTGGAGATGGCATTATGGAGGTGTATTATGTCGCTTGTAAATGATGAACGGGTTATCAAGGTATTGCGGCAATACAACCTGTGGTGGCGGACGCCTTCTGCCATCAGAGAAGAAAGCAAGCCGCAAAAGAGGCTGGCTTATTATGAAGCCCTGAAAACTGGGAACTCTGGATGAAAGTAATTTACGACAGCAGAAAGGATATTCGGCTGATTGCAACGGGCTCTGCCAGCCCTGTCCTGGAAAAAGGCTCCGCAGACAGCGGCACAGGCCGGTGGAGCGTTCTCAAAATACCTACCATGTCATTTTATGAGTATTGCAGGCTGCTTGAACTCGATTTGCCCATCCTGCCGAATGATTTGCGTTTATCAAAGCTCAAGGGATTCAGCTTGGCACAGTTTGGCGATTTGATGGATAAATTCACACCTCTGCAAAATCATTTCAACCGTTATCTTACAATCGGCGGTTTTCCGGAGCTGGTGTTATCGGACGACGATACCTATGCGCAGAGGATGTTGCGGGAAGATGTAGTTGATAAGGTTATCAAGCGGGATGTGCTTTCGGACGAAAGAGAATTGGGCGCAATGGTTGAAACAACTGTCTACAAACATATGGTTTCTTTTTATCACGACAGTCCCGCGCAACTTGGCTATTTCAGAAAGGCAAAGAACAATCAGAAAGAGGTTGATGTTGTGGTAGAACTTCCTCGCCAGAAGACTCTCTGTGAGGTGAAATACCGCAATAATTCCCACATTGCGGCAACAGACGCTATTGTCGAGTTATGCCAGGACGAAAAAGCAAAAGTAACCAACGCCTTTTTAATCACAAAACGCCTTGATGATTTCGGCATCGCCAGGCACGAAACAAGGATACCTATTCTGCGCATTCCTGCCATCGCTTTTCTCTATATGCTTGGAAAAGCAGAAGCAGAGGGACAAAACGGGAAACTGTAAATAAATGATTACAGTTTGGCACAGGATTTTACATTGGTGCGATACGAAGCCGATCCCTTAGGACAAAGCCCGTAAGGATGCATATAGTATGTCAGGAGGGATTGGCTTTTTGGAAAGACAAAAAACTCTTGACAACAAATTTTCATGTGTTAGAATTAAGAACAATGAAAAAAGGCGATGAAGGCGTCAGTAGTCCTTTGCTTTCCCACAGAGAATGGCGGTCAGCGGCTGGAAGCCGCCACGGGTTCGGGCAAAAGGGTGAATTTCCCGCCGGAGCTGCATTTCTGAACCCCAGGGGCAGTAGGAAATGACGTATTTGCGCGTTAAGCAGTCGAGTGCCCGGCGTATACTGTCCGGGAATTTGGGTGGTACCACGGAGAATGCCAAGCTTCGTCCCTGCGGGGGCGGAGCTTTTTTTTTGCCCCTAATTTGGTAAAAAATCTGACAGATAGGAGTGGGAGCTATGAGCGATAATATGAAAGAAAAGCTGGAGCAGATCCTTGAGGACGCGACGCAGAAGATCCAGGAATCCGACGCCCTGGAGCGGTTGAATGAAGTACGTGTCAATTTCCTTGGGAAAAAGGGTGTGCTGACAAGTGTGTTGAAAAGCATGAAGGATGTGGCCAAGGAGGATCGCCCTATGGTGGGCCAGATGGTCAATGAGACCAGGGCAAAGATCGAGGCCCATCTGGAGGAGACGAAAGCCAGGCTGGAGACGGCTCTGCGGGAGGCCCGGATGGCAGAGGAAGAGATCGACGTCACTCTGCCGGCCAGACATCGTGAGATCGGCCACCGTCATCCCAATACGATTGCCCTGGAAGAGGTGGAACGCATCTTTGTGGGCATGGGCTACGAGGTGGTGGAAGGCCCGGAGATCGAGTATGATGAATATAATTTCGAAAAGCTGAATATTCCGGCCAATCATCCGGCCAAGGATGAGCAGGATACCTTCTATATAAATAAGGAGATCCTGCTGCGTACCCAGACCTCTCCGGTGCAGGCCAGGGTCATGGAACAGGGAAAACTGCCGATCCGTATGATCGCCCCGGGCCGGGTGTTCCGTTCCGATGAGGTGGATGCCACCCACAGCCCGTCTTTCCATCAGATCGAGGGCCTGGTGGTGGACAAAAATATTACTTTTGCCGACTTAAAGGGAACTTTGGAGGAGTTTGCCAGGGAGCTTTTCGGCGAGAACACAAAGACTAAATTCCGTCCTCACCATTTCCCCTTCACGGAGCCCAGTGCGGAGATGGACGTGTCCTGCTTCAAATGTGGCGGTCAAGGCTGCCGTTTCTGTAAAGGCGAGGGCTGGATTGAGATCCTGGGCTGCGGTATGGTGCATCCCCATGTATTTGAAATGTGCGGTATCGATCCGGAGCAGTACACGGGCTTTGCCTTCGGCGTGGGCCTGGAGCGTATCGCCCTGCTGAAATACGAGATCGACGATATGCGTCTTTTATATGAAAATGACTATCGTTTCTTAAAACAGTTCTAGGAGGAGGGAGAGCAATGAATACATCATTATCATGGATAAAAAAATATGTGCCGGATCTGGATGTGACACCCCAGGAATATGTGGATGCGATGACCCTGTCCGGGACAAAAGCGGAAGGGTATGTGAAGCTCGATGCGGATTTGGACAAGATCGTGGTGGGTCAGATCAAAAAAGTCGAAAAACATCCTGACGCCGAGAAACTGGTGATCTGCCAGGTGGATGTGGGAGACCGGAACGTTCAGATTGTCACCGGAGCGCCAAATGTAGCGGAGGGCCAGAAGGTTCCTGTGGTGCTGGACGGCGGAAAGGTGGCCGGCGGCCATGACGGCAAGATGACGCCCGGTGGCATTAAGATAAAGAAGGGCAAGCTGAGGGGTGTGGAATCCGACGGTATGATGTGCTCCATCGAGGAGCTGGGCTCGAGCCGGGATATGTATCCGGAGTCTCCGGAGTACGGTATCTATGTTTTCCAGGAGGATGTGACGGTGGGAGAGAGCGCGATCAGGGCTCTGGGCCTTGACGATGTCGTGGTGGAATATGAGATCACCTCCAACCGGGTGGACTGCTACAGCGTCATCGGTATCGCCAGGGAAGCGGCGGCCACTTTTGACAAACCTTTCCATCCCCCTGTGGTGAAGGAGACAGGCAATCATGAGGATGTCCATGACTATATCCGTGCGACGGTGGAGGATACGGATCTTTGCCCCCGCTACTGTGCCCGGGTGGTAAAAAACGTCAAGATCGGGCCCTCGCCTAAGTGGATGCAGCGGTGCCTGGCATCGGTGGGCATTCGGCCCATCAACAATCTGGTGGATATCACCAACTACGTCATGGAAGAATACGGGCAGCCCATGCACGCCTATGATCTGGCCACCATCAGCGACCGGCACATCATTGTAAAGCGGGCCTCCGACGGGGACACCTTTGTGACCCTGGACGGCCAGGAGAGGAAACTGGATCATGACGTGCTGATGATCAATGACGGGGAGAAGGCTGTGGGTCTGGCCGGTATTATGGGCGGTGAGAATTCCATGATCACGGACAGTGTGCAGGATGTACTCTTTGAGGCTGCCTGTTTCGACGGCACAAATATCCGCCTGTCGGCCAAACGGGTGGGGCTGCGCACCGAGGCTTCCGGAAAATTTGAGAAGGGCCTTGATCCCAACAACGCCGAGGCGGCCATCAACCGCGCCTGCCAGCTCATGGAGGAGTTGGGCGCCGGTGAAGTGGTGGGCGGCATCGTGGATGTGTACCCCAAGGTAAAAAAGGAATCCCGGGTTCCCTTCGAGCCGGACAAGATCAATGCCCTGCTGGGAACGGACATTTCCACCGAGGAGATGATCGGCTACCTGAAACGGGTGGAGCTTGTGCCGGACGCGGATACGGGAGAGATCCTCGTACCCACCTTCCGCCAGGATATCCAGCGCACTGCCGATATAGCCGAGGAGGTGGCCAGGTTCTTCGGTTATGACAATATCCCGACCACACTGCCCAGCGGGGCGGCGACGGCGGGGCGGATCTCCTTTGCGGAACGCATTGAACAGCTTGCCCGGGATGTGATGGAGTATGAGGGATTTTGTCAGGGATACTGCTACTCTTTCGAGAGCCCCAGAGTTTTCGATAAGCTGCTGCTGCCCGCGGATGCCCCAGAGCGTGAGGCCATCCGGATATCCAACCCGCTGGGAGAGGATTTCAGTATCATGCGCACTCTGTCTCTGAATGGAATTTTGACTTCACTGGCCACAAATTATAACCATAGAAACAAGAGCGTAAAGCTTTATGAAATCGGAAACATTTATCTGCCGAAGGAACTGCCCCTCAAGGAACTCCCCGAGGAGAGAAAAATCCTCACACTGGGCATGTACGATGCGGGGGATTTCTTCGACATGAAAGGATCGGTGGAAAATTTCCTGAGACGGGCCGGTATAAAAGGCCATCTGGAATATGATGCCCAGGCGGGAAAAACCTTCCTGCATCCCGGCAGACAGGCGAAGATCAGTTATGAGGGGACGGTTATTGGTTTCCTGGGTGAGATCCATCCTGTGGTGGCCGACAATTATGATCTGGGAGCCAGAACTTATGTGGCTGTTATTGACATTCCGGCTATTTTAGGGTATTGTAGCTTTAATCGGAAATATACCGGGGTTGCCAAATTCCCGGCTGTGATGCGAGACCTGAGTATGGTCGTTCCGAAAAAGGTCAGGATCGGTGAGATTGAGCATATGATCAGCCAGAGGGGCGGCAAGCTTCTGGAGGAAGTCAGGCTTTTCGACGTTTATGAAGGGAGCCAGATCGACGAAGGCTATAAATCGGTGGCCTTCTCCGTTACGTTCCGCGCGGCAGATCGTACTTTGTCCGAAGCGGATATCACGGGTGTGATGAAAAAGATTTTGAACGGACTGGAAAGTATGGGAATTGTGTTGAGACAGTAGAGAGAAGGTAATTGGGAAAGCTTTGAGCAGTTACAGAAAATGAGTTGCCGCTCTGCCGGATCTGCTCCGGCGGGCGGCGGTTTTGTGCTATCGGGAGGGATTATGAGGATATTGATTTTGAGGCATGGTGAGACAGAGTGGAATACATGCGCCCGCCTGCAAGGACAGACAGATATTCCTCTGAATGAGAACGGTGTCCGGTTGGCCGGGATCACCGGAGAAAAAATGAGGGATGTCCCGATAGATATCTGCTATACCAGTCCCCTGGAGCGCGCGAAAGAGACTGCCCGATTGATACTGGGAGACAGGCATGTTCCGATAATTGAAGATGTTCGTTTGAAAGAGATTAGTTTTGGGAGCTGGGAAGGGATATGTTGCAGGAGAGGGCAGAATGAGCTACCGAAAGATTTTTTGGAGAATTTCTACATAAACCCCTTTTCGCCCCGGATGGTGATGCCGGAGGATGGCGAGTCGTTCAGGGAGCTGAGTGAGAGGACTCAGGATTTTGTCCGTGATCTGACGGCTGACCCGTCTCTGCAGGATAAGCATGTGCTCCTGTCCTGCCATGGCTGTTCCTCCCGCGCACTGTTGGGATATATGAGCGGTACACCGCTGGAGAAGGATTTCTGGCGCGGCACCGTGCCTCCGAATTGCAGCGTCAGTGTTGTGGATTACCGGGATGGATCCTTCACTGTGATAGAGGAGGATCGCATCTATTATGACAAAAAGGAATGGAAGAATCACTATGAGCGTTGAAATGAAAACTTCGGATTTTGCCTATGAGCTGCCGAAGGAACTGATCGCCCAGGATCCCCTGAAAGACCGGTCGGCATCCCGGCTTCTGTATCTGGATCGGGAAACGGGGGCCTGCACCCATGGTGTGTTCCGGGATGTTCTGAAATATCTTCGTTCCGGGGATACCCTGGTGGTCAACGATACCCGGGTGATACCGGCCCGGCTGTATGGGCATAAGCCGGATACCGGTGCGGCCATCGAGGTGCTGTTGCTGAAACGGAAAGAGAAAGATGTGTGGGAGACCCTGGTGCGCCCCGGGAAGAAGATGAAGCCCGGAGCTAAAGTATCTTTCGGTGAGGGTCTTCTGACGGGAGAGGTGCTGGACGTGGTGGAGGAAGGCAACCGCCTGATTCGCTTTAATTATCAAGGGATTTTTGAGGAAATTCTGGATCGGCTGGGAGAGATGCCTCTGCCTCCCTATATTACCCACAAACTGGAAGACAGAGAACGTTACCAGACGGTATATGCCAGACACAACGGTTCGGCGGCAGCTCCTACTGCGGGGCTGCATTTCACAGAGGAACTCCTGGACGAGGTGCGGGCCATGGGAGTGAATATAGCCCATGTCACCCTCCATGTGGGCCTTGGCACATTCCGCCCGGTTAAAGTGGAGAATGTTGAAGAACATCACATGCATTCGGAATATTATGTGGTGGAGGAGGAACAGGCAAAATTGATCAATGATACCCGTCGGGCGGGACATCGGATCATCTCTGTGGGAACCACCAGCTGCCGTACCCTGGAGTCGGCCACAGACAGCCAGGGTATTCTCCGGGCAGGCAGTGGATGGACAGACATATTTATCTATCCGGGCTATCGTTTCCGCATGACCGACGGGCTGATTACAAATTTTCATCTGCCGGAATCCACTCTTCTCATGCTGGTTTCCGCCCTGGCGGGCCGGGAGCATGTTCTGGCTGCCTATGAGGAAGCAGTGGAGGAACGATACCGCTTTTTTTCTTTTGGGGATGCTATGATAATCCTTTGAATATCTTAATATGTTCCGGAATGCAGAAAAACTGTCCGTGACCGGGCCCTGGCCGTTGTTATGCGTTACTGCTCACTTGCAATGTCATTTACTTAAGCCCGGACGCTG
>DPJQ01000209.1:0-4725 GCA_003542935.1 Lachnospiraceae bacterium
CTCAAAAAATCATCCGGCACGAAAAGCGCCAGAACAAAGACCAATAGGTAAAAGAAGACAAGCAGGGGCGGCAGAGGAATGCGAAACAGCATACGAAGCAGCGCGATCACCAGAAAGAGCGCCACGCCGCCTGCTACCGCGCCGATCAGAATGCCGTTTGGAATGGAGGGCACCTGTCCGGCAAGTACCTGCAGATCCGGCTCGGATACGGTGATGATAAAGCCGAGAAGGAAGGAGAGGGAGACGATAACACTGAGCTTTTTGCTCTTGGTCATGCAGGTGCCGACTTTCTCCCCCATGGGAGTCATGGCAAGCTCCGCGCCCAGCGTGAAAAACATCATACCCAGTATGAGCAGGACGGCGCCGATCAGAAAGCACAGGAGAATGCTGGGAGAGATCGGAGCCACGGAAAAGCATAAAAAGAGCACGATGACAATGATTGGCAGTACGGCCACCAATGCCTCACGCAGTTTTTCCATGAGTTTTCCGCGTAAAATCGTCTTTGCCTGCAAATTGTCACCTCATTTTACGAAATTTCGTTTTGGGTTGCATGCGGCTGCGTAAACCGGCCGCCCTACAGTAATATCTTATAATGAATCGGGACGCTTGACAAGAGTAAAAAGCATACGGCTTGCGAAGCGGACACAGAAATGCTATGATGAGGAACGTAGATAAAAGATTGCAAAATAAGCCGGATGCGCTTGTTTGACACGGAGGTAGCTATGCCGGGGAGAATGATCGAGACAAATCTGATCGAGGAAGATATAAAGATAGAGGGTTCACTACGCCCGCAGAAGCTGGTTGACTATATTGGTCAGGAAAAAGTGAAGGACAATCTCAAGATTTACATTGAGGCGGCGAAGCAGAGAGGGGACGCGCTGGATCATGTGCTGTTTTACGGCCCGCCCGGACTGGGAAAGACGACCCTGGCAGGTATTATCGCCAATGAGATGGGCGTGCACATGAAGGTCACCAGCGGCCCGGCGATCGAAAAACCGGGAGAGATGGCGGCGATCCTCAACAATCTGCAGGAGGGCGATCTGCTCTTTGTGGACGAGATCCACAGACTGAACCGTCAGGTGGAGGAAGTTTTGTATCCCGCCATGGAGGACTATGCCATTGACATTATGATCGGCAAGGGTCCCACGGCGCGCTCCATTCGTCTGGATCTGCCCCATTTTACACTGGTGGGAGCTACCACCCGGGCGGGACTTTTGACGGCGCCGCTTCGTGACCGCTTCGGCATGATTCACAGGCTGGAGTTTTACACGGTGAAGGAGCTTACGGTCATCATCAGACAGTCGGCGAAAAAGCTGGGGGTAGAGATCGACGAGAAGGGCGCCGTGGAGCTGGCCAGAAGGAGCCGGGGGACGCCGCGGCTTGCCAACCGCATTCTGAAACGGGTGCGGGATTTCGCACAGGTAAAGTATGACGGCGCGATCACGGAGGAAATTGCGAAGGTGGCGCTGGATCTGATGGATGTGGACAAGATGGGACTGGATCATGTGGACAGGAACATTCTTATGACCATGATGGAAAAATTCAAGGGCGGCCCGGTGGGGCTTGATACGCTGGCGGCGGCCATCGGGGAGGACGCGGGGACGATAGAGGATGTGTACGAGCCCTATCTGATCCAGAACGGTTTTCTCAACCGCACGCCGCGGGGGAGAACGGTCACCGATCTCGCCTATCGGCATTTTGGGCTTGAAATTCCGTCTTAGGACAGCTATAATGTAGATGATACTGTATGTCATGCGCAGCGACGGAGGGGACGCGCCTATGTCAACAAAAACAGATACGGAAGTGATCATTGCCGGTAAGGTCTTCACTCTGAGCGGTTATGAGAGTGAGGAGTACCTGCAGAAGGTGGCGTCCTACATAAATAATAAAATAGCCGAGTACAACAAGATCGACAGTTTCAGAAGGCAGCCGATGGATACCCAGAATGTGCTGCTGCAGCTCAACATAGCGGATGATTATTTTAAAGCGAAGAAACAGATCAGTATTCTGGAAGAGGATCTGAAGAGTAAGAACGATGAGGTATACGCGCTGAAGCATGATTTGATCGCGGCGCAGATGAAACTGGAAAATACGGAGAAAAGCGTCAAGAGTCTCCAGCAGGAGGCGAACGAGAATGCGAAGCAGATCGTCCGCATGGAGACGGAACTCAAGGAACGCAAGGGGAAATAACAGAACAGTAAAAAGTATGGAGCAGATCCCAGGGTCTGCTCTTTCTACTCTATAGGAAATTGCGAATAAGAAGCGGAGCGATGGTATGGGAGAACAGGTGGAGCTGCTTGCTCCGGCGGGAAGCTATGAGGCCTTTCTGGGCGCGGTAAACGCCGGGGCGGATGCGGTATATCTGGGCGGACAGCAGTTTGGCGCCCGGGCATACGCGGACAATTTCACGACGGAAGAGATTGTCCGTGCGCTTCATACTGCCCATTTTTATGGAAAAAAGATTTATCTGACGGTGAATACGCTTTTGAAGGAGCGGGAGATGGCGTCTCTTGCCGAGTACCTGAGACCCTTTTACGAGGCCGGGCTTGACGGTGTGATCGTGCAGGATTTCGGGGTTTTTTGCCATATCAGGGAGCAGTTTCCCGGCCTGCCCCTGCATGTGAGCACCCAGATGACGGTGACGGGCGTGCGGGGTGCGTCGCTCTTGAAGGAGCAGGGCGCGTGCCGCGTCGTGCCGGCCAGAGAGCTTTCCCTCAGGGAAGTGCGGAAAATCCGGGAAGAGGCGGGCGTGGAGGTGGAGTGCTTTATTCACGGCGCCATGTGCTATTCCTATTCGGGACAGTGTCTGTTCAGCAGTATTTTGGGCGGCCGGAGCGGCAACAGGGGGCGGTGCGCCCAGCCATGCCGGCTTCCCTATGAGATCTTTGACGGAAAGAGGCGGCTTTCCGGGAGCAGCTATCCCCTGAGCCTGAAAGATATGTGTACGCTGGCATATCTGCCGTCGCTTCTGGAGGCGGGCATCGATTCCTTTAAGATCGAGGGCCGGATGAAACGGCCGGAGTACGCGGCGGGCGTCACGGCGGTGTACCGCAAGTATATCGATCTGTATTACCGGAAAGGGGCTGCGGGCTACCGGGTCGAGCCGGAAGACATGGACAGGCTGCGCAGACTTTATATCCGCAGCGAGATCCAGACGGGCTACTATGAGCGCCACAACGGAAAAGAGATGGTTACGCTGGAAAAGCCCGGATACGAGGGCTGCGACGAGGCGCTGCTCTCAGAGATACGGGGAAAATATATCCGGGAACCGGAGAAAATGCGGGTGCGGATGCAGGCCCAGGTAAAAGCGGGAGAACCCATGCGGCTGTGGCTGGAGACGGAGCCGCTCTCGGTCGAAGTGACAGGTGAGACAGTGCAGCCTGCAAAGAATGCCCCTCTGTCCGGGGAAGAGGTCAGAAAGCGGCTCTGTAAGACCGGGGACAGCTTCCTGCTCGTGGAGGATTGTGAGATCATCATGGAGGGTGCGTGTTTTGTGCCCGTCCGGGCATTGAATGAGCTTCGGCGGTCGGCCGTGGAGGCTTTCGAGGCGGCGGTGGCCAAGAGCAGAGGGATGGGTGTGCGGCAGAGAGCAGATGTAAGCCCTGAGAATGAGTCTGATGCAAAGAATAAGGAAAACCGACCGAGTCAGTCAATTAGAAACAGGGCGGTTGATGTGACGGTCGGCACCCGTGACCAGCTTCGGGCAGTTCTGAAATGGGGCGGCTGCAGGCGGATCTATGTGGACAGCATTCTGTTTTCGGAGTCATATGAGGATATCGTGCGGCTGGCGGAGGAGTCTGCACAGAGGTCTGGCGCCGGGGCGAAGCCGGTCTTTTATCTGGCGATGCCCTATATTCTGCGGGAGCGGGACGGGGCTTATCTGCGGCGGCTGGAGGAACGGCTGGAACAGGCGGGGACTTTGGTGCGTGGATTTCTGGTTCGCAGCCTGGAGGGGCTTGGATGGGTGCGGAAGGTTTGCCGGGAACGGAAAGTGTCCGGGGAGCAAAACGGTGGCCGGGCGGCATACGAGATCGTGCCGGATGCGGGGCTGTACTGCTTTAACGCGGAGTCATTTAAATTTTTGGGGGAATTTTCTGCGGAGATCACCCTTCCCTATGAGCTGAACGCGGGGGAGGCGGCCCATCTGGCGCGGGCGGCAAAAGAACGGGGGATGCGTATAAGCCTGATCGCCTACAGCCGGATTCCCATGATGATCACGGCCAACTGCCTGCAGAAGACGGCAGGTCTTTGCCGTGTGGAAACGGGAGGGAAAGGGCAGCTTTTTTTGAAAGATCGTCTGGGACGGACATTTCCGGTGGAGATAAATTGCGATCGCTGTTATAATATCATATATAACTGCGTCCCTTATTCCCTGCACGGGGCCGGGAAGGAGCGGGAGAGGATCGGCGCGGATGCGCTGCGCTATGACTTTACCACAGAGGACGGGACACAGTGCGTTAAAATATTGGAGGGGGATTTCCCCTTTACGGATTATACGACAGGACACTGCAAGAGAGGTGTCGAATGATACACATATCCTGTCGGCTGCGGAAGGAACTTGTTTTTTATGGAGCTGTACATCACAGAGCTTTCTAAATATTTTATTACGTTATTTATAGCCTGCTATACGCTGGAGTGCTTTCTGGTATTCCGGTTTCAGGAGGAGGAACGGCGAAAGGCCGGTTATTTCCGCCAGAACATCTGGATGTTTCTGGTGCATTTTTC
>DPJQ01000209.1:4973-6883 GCA_003542935.1 Lachnospiraceae bacterium
TCCGCCAGAACATCTGGATGTTTCTGGTGCATTTTTCGTGCTTTCTTGTGATCTGTTTTGAGACGGGGAAGATCGAGTATCTGCTCTTTTATGTGCTGCAGCAGATTCTGCTGTTCTCCACGGTCATGCTGTTTCGGATGATCTATCCGAAGGGGAATCTTCTGATCATCAACAATATGTGTATGCTTTTGAGTATCGGATTCGTGATTCTCACAAGGCTGTCCTACGAGCGGGCGATCAAACAGTTTTTTATCGTGACGGCGTCCATCATCATCGGCATGGCGGTCCCTTTCTTTATCCGCAACCTGAAATTTTTAAAGAGCCTGACCTGGGTGTACGCCGGGGTGGGCATTGCAGCTCTGGGCGTGGTGCTGATCCTGGGGTCAGTCACCTACGGTTCCAAGATATCCTATTCCATTGCGGGGGTCACCTTCCAGCCATCGGAATTTGTAAAGATTCTGTTTGTCTTCTTTGTGGCCAGTGCCTTCAGCGAAGAGTGGGACTTCCTGCGGGTGGCGGTGACGGCGGTGCTGGCGGGCGCCCATGTGCTGATACTGGTGGCTTCCAAGGATCTGGGGAGCGCGCTGATTTTCTTTGTCGTCTATGTGCTGATGGTGTTTATCGCCACGGGCAGATGGATCTATCTGTTTCTGGGCGTGGCGGGCGGCGCCGGGGCTGCGGTCATTGCCTTTCAGATGTTTTCCCATGTGCAGGTGCGCGTACAGGCATGGCGGGATCCTTTTAGCTGCATAGATGACGCGGGATTTCAGATTACCCAGTCCCTGTTTGGCATCAGCAGCGGCGGCTGGTTCGGGCTGGGACTCTTCCGGGGCAATCCTACTTCGATTCCGCTGGTGGAGGCGGACTTTGTCTTTTCGGCGGTGGCGGAGGAGCTGGGCATTCTCTTTTCCATGTGCCTGATTCTGATCTGCATCAGCAGTTTCATCATGTGCATGAATATCGCCCTGAAACTGCAGGACCGGTTTTACAGGCTGATCGCCTTCGGTCTGGGCGTGACCTATATATTTCAGGTGTTTTTGACCGTGGGCGGGGGAACCAAGTTTATTCCCATGACGGGTGTGACGCTGCCCTTTATCAGTTACGGCGGCAGCTCGGTATTGACTACGCTGGTCATGTTTTTTATCATAGAAGGACTTTATATTATCAGACGGGACGAAGGAGACAGACGTGCCAAGAACAGAAAACGAAAAAATAGAAAGAACAGAGAGAGAAGACCGGGAGATGAGCCGCAGGACGAAGAAGACGAAGAGGAAGCGTAACCGGCAGATCATGACGGTCACCTGGTTCTTTGTGGGCCTGTTTTTGGTGATGATGGGCTACACCTGTCATTATGCGGTCACGCACAGGCAGACGCTGATGAACAACAGCTACAACAGCAGGCAGGAGATCCTGATCGCCCAGAACAGCCGGGGCACGATCTACGCGGCGGGCGGCCAGATTCTTGCGGAGACGGCGACGGATGCGGAAGGGGAGGAAATCCGGGTGTACCCATACGCCAATATGTTCTCACACGCGGTGGGCTATGCCTCCAACGGCAAGTTCGGCATAGAGGCGCAGGCAAACTATTACCTGATCAATTCCAACACCAGACTCTCCGAGAAGGTGGCGAGTGACGTGGCGGGAGAAAAATATCCGGGGGACAGCGTGATCACCACGTTGGATGTGGATCTGCAGCAGATCGCCTACGATTCGCTTGGCATGTACAGCGGGGCGGTGATCGTGTCGGAGCCTTCCACGGGGCGGATTCTGGCCATGGTGTCGAAGCCGGACTTTGACCCCAACGAAATCGACGCGATCTGGGACGATCTGATCGCCGACAAGGAGAGCAGCGTGCTGCTCAACCGGGTGACACAGGGGCTATATCCGCCCGGCTCCACCTTTAAGATCGT
>DPJQ01000209.1:7158-7449 GCA_003542935.1 Lachnospiraceae bacterium
CCCGGCTCCACCTTTAAGATCGTGACGGCGTTGGAATATATCAGGGAAAACAGGGATTCGTACAATCAGTTCCGGTTTCAGTGCGGCGGCAGCTTCACCCACGGGGAGGAGAAGATCAACTGCTATCACGGCACGGCTCACGGCAGCGAGGACTTTACCAAAGCTTTTGCGAAATCCTGCAATTCCGCCTTTGCAAGCATCGGGCTTTCGCTCGACCGGGACAAGTTTGGGGATACGCTGAATGATCTGCTGTTTAACAGGGAGTTGAAGGTGGATTTTGCCTATAACCAG
>DPJQ01000209.1:7796-8015 GCA_003542935.1 Lachnospiraceae bacterium
GTGATGCAGGCGGCCATCGGGCAGGGCACGACACAGATGACGCCCCTGCAGCTCAACATGATCACCTGCGCCATCGCAAACGGCGGCATGCTGATGAAACCCTACCTTCTGGAACGGGTGGAAACCAGTGAGAAAGCGGTGGTAAAACAGTTTTCACCGGACGCCTACAAGCGGCTCATGAGCGAGGAGGAAGCACAGATCATGACGGGGCTGATGGAG
>DPJQ01000138.1:0-6277 GCA_003542935.1 Lachnospiraceae bacterium
TACCCTTCATCCGGACAACATGGCTGCGGGCCCGGCTTCCTACGGTATGACCGATACACTGGGCCGTATGCATTCCGACGCCCAGTTTGCCGGATCTTCCTCCGTTCCGGCTCATGTGGAGATGATGGGTCTGATCGGTATGGGCAACAACCCCATGGTTGGCGCTACAGTGGCTGTGGCTGTTTCTGTTGAGGAAGCGGCGAAGGCCGGGAAGTTCTAATGGATTTTGTTAAATAAGTATTAGTTGAAATACCATGAAGAGTGCGCACCCCAATGTTTGCATTGGGGTGCGGCTATTTTACAGGGAGATAAGATGAAAAAAGAAGAAAGAAAAGCATTTGTGTAAGCGGGGTTTTCCCGGAACGGATTGGAGATACAACGTATGAAAGGTTTTTACAGAGACAATCAGCTGTTTTCTCTTTGTGGGTTGAATTGTGGATTATGTCCCATGCATTTAAATAAATACTGTCCCGGCTGCGGTGGTGGAGAGGGGAATCAATCCTGTAAAAATGCAAAGTGTAGTTTAGAGCATAGTAGTGTGGAATATTGTTTCCAGTGCAGTGAGTACCCTTGTGAGAAGTACAACCATATAGATGATTTTGATTCATTTATTACGCACCGTAACCGAAAAACTGATCTGGATAAAGCAAAAGAGATAGGAATAGAAGCATACAATACGGAACAGACAGAAAAAATTGGAATATTGAATTCCCTATTAGCTAACTATAACGATGGCAGAAAAAAGAACCTTTTTTGTATAGCGGTCAATCTTTTAGAATTGCAGGACATAAAACGGATACTCCTGCAAATTGAGAACAATCCGGAACCAGAGGAATTCACATTCAAAAAACAATGTTCTGTTGTTGCAGGTTTGTTTAAAAACGCAGCAAAGCAAAAGAATATCGAACTAAAGCTCCGTAAGAAAAAATAATGAGGCTAAAACTTACCGTGACGGAAAATGGATAATGTTTGAGCCGGTCGATGCCGCCATGTTTAGCGATTTTGAGAAAGTGCTGGCTATTAAACGTAAACCAAACAGAAAATGTTTTCACAGAAAAAATTAGTAAATCATCATAATTTCTTAGGAAAAAACAAACAACCGCTCTCCGAAGATCTGCTAAAATGAGTCATTCCATGGGAAGGAGACAAGCGTATGTCAGATAAAATACTTGTGGTGGATGATGAGCGGGAGATAGCGGATCTGGTGGCCCTCTACCTGGAGAATGAGGGATTTGCGGTGGTTACATGCTATAATGGTACGGATGCCCTGGCGTATCTGGAAAAGGAGCCGCCGGATCTGGCAGTACTGGATGTCATGCTGCCGGATCTGAGCGGCTTTGTGTTGTGCAGGAAAATACGGGAGAAATACCGCTATCCGGTGATCATGCTGACGGCCAAAGGGGAAGAACTGGACAAAGTGACGGGGCTGACCCTGGGGGCGGATGATTATGTCACGAAGCCGTTTCTGCCCCTGGAGCTGACAGCCCGGGTCAAGGCCCAGCTCCGCCGGTACAAAAAATATAACGGGGCAGCGGGGCCGGAGGAAGACTCTGTGATTGCCCACGCCGGACTGGTGCTGAACAGTAAGACCCATGAATGCACCCTGAATGAAAAGCCCCTGGCGCTCACGCCCACGGAATTTTCTATTCTGCGCATTTTGTGCGTACAAAAGGGGAATGTGGTCAGCGCTGAGGAGCTCTTCCATCAGATATGGGGGGACGAATATTACAGTAAAAGCAATAATACCGTCACTGTCCATATCCGGCATCTGCGTGAGAAGATGGGAGATTCTTTTGAAAAGCCCCGGTATATCAAGACAGTCTGGGGGTGTGGATATAAAATTGAAGCATAAGATTCCGGGAAGCGTCTGCCTGGTACTGCTGGGAACTTTCGGCATCGGCATCTGCCTGGGGATGTACTATCTGCTGGATCACGTGTGGAATGGGCTGTTTGTGGACTGGTTCATGCAAAGCTATATGATCACCCATGAAGTGTATTCCGACGAAGTGGGAAAAATGACCGTTATCACAGAACCGCTGTGGGGCCCCTTGAAAGAGCTGCTGCTGGCCGTTTTCATTGCCGCGGTGCTTGTCTGCCTTTTTGTTGCCTCTGCGACGGCCCGGATATACGGGAAGATGCGTGTCAAAGCAGCCGTGACGGAGATCAGCCGGATGCTCCACGGAGCTATGGCGGAGGAAAGAGAGCTGGAAGATATCTTTCCCCAGGAATATGCAGAGATATCGGTTCAGGTGTCGGAGATCCGTTCGGCTATGCAGCGCCACGAACAGATGCAGAAAGAAGCATCAGCCAGGAAAAATGATTTGATCGCCTATCTGGCCCATGATCTGCGGACGCCTCTCACCTCCGTGGTTGGATACCTGAGCCTGTTGGATGAGGCGGCGGATATGCCGGAGGAGCAGCGGCGAAAGTACATCCGCATCGCATTCCAGAAAGCTCGGCGTCTGGAAGAGCTGAATAATGAATTTTTTGAGATCACCCGCTATAACTTGCAGCGGATGGATCTGGAAAAGAAATCCATCGATCTTTACTATATGCTTTGCCAGATGGCGGAGGAATTTTACCCTCTCCTTCAGGAGCATGGAAGCAGGATTGTTCTGCATGTGGGGGAGGAACTGATGATCCGGGGCGACGGGGACAAACTGGCCCGGGCATTCGGCAATATTTTAAAGAATGCCATTGCCTACAGCTACCCTGACACGGATATCGAGATCCGGTCGGAACCTGTGGAGGGCGGACTGTGCCTGCATTTTTCCAACAGAGGGCCGACGATTCCGCCTCAAAAGCTGGAGACCATATTTGATAAATTTGTCCGTCTGGATGCGTCACGCTCCTCCCACACCGGCGGAGCGGGTCTGGGTCTGGCCATTGCCAGGGAGATTATCACTCTCCACGGCGGGGAGATTACAGCAAACAGCGAGGATGAGATGACGGTGTTTTATGTTATTCTGCCGGTGGATTAACGATTTCTTAGGAATTAAACAACAGAATATTAAAGTTCAGGCAGCTTCCGTTCAGTAGAATCACTATTGAACGGGAGCTGTTTTGCTGTATACAGCAGACGTTACGCAGATTTACGGTTACGGAGGATGATCAGATATGAAAAATGCTAAAAAGACGATCGCAGTTTTTTTCGGCGGGTGTTCCACGGAGTACGAGGTGTCCCTGCAATCTGCCAGCGCGGTGATCGGCGGTGTGGATGAGGAACGGTATCGGCTTATTCCGGTGGGAATCGACCATCGGACCGGAGAGTGGTTCCGGTATTGCGGAGACAGGGAACGGATTGCCGAAGATGAGTGGCAGTCAGGCGCTGACTGCGTTCCGGCATTTCCCTCCATGGACAAGGGGATCCACGGGTTGTGCTATCTGAAAAAGGGGCAGATAAAAACAATTTCCCTGGATGCGGCCATTCCTGTCCTTCACGGGAAAAACGGGGAGGACGGAACCCTGCAGGGAACGCTGGAACTGATGGGGGTGCCTGTGATCGGCTGTGGCCTGCTCGCCTCCGCCGTCTGTATGGATAAGGTTCTGGCCCACCGGATCGTGGCGGCGGACGGCATCAAAACCGCCGAATCCTTTACGCTGCGGAAGGGAGGGAGGCCGGGATTGCCGGGCAGATATTGATCCTGGGCTATACGCTGCCGGATCAGTTTCCTCTGCTGGCCCGTTATTCCCTGACCCAGACCGTAGTAGATGCTTCTTATGCGAGGCAGTTGGAAGGCTGCGGGTATCCCCTGTCCGTCCATGTGGCTGTGGATACGGGGATGCACCGGCTGGGAGAGCGGAGTGAGAACAGGGAAAATATTTACAGCATCTGGACAAAGAAAAATCTGAAAATTACCGGATTGTTTTCCCATCTCTGTGCCGCGGACGGGGTTTCCGGGAGGGAGAGGGCATATACAGAGAGACAGATCGCTGAATTTCAGTCTGTGGTCAAGGATCTGTATAAAAGAGGGTTATGTGGTTTTAAGACGCACCTGCAGGGGAGCTATGGCGTTTTGCGCTACCCGGAGCTGTCGTTTGACTATGCCCGCGTTGGCCTGGCACTCTACGGAGTGTATGAGAGTTCGCAGGAAAGCAGGGACGGTGAATTATTAAAACCGGTGCTGTCGTTAAAAACCCGGATCGTCTGTGTGAAAATATTGTATCCGGGAGAAACCGCAGGTTACGGTATGGCCTATCGGGCAGTGAAGAAAAGAAAGATTGCCGTTGCGGCTATCGGTTATGCGGACGGGATTCCCCGGGCATTATCCGGCAGGGGCCATGCATTGGTGAGGGGGTGCAGGGTACCTGTCATCGGCCGCATCTGCATGGATCAGCTTTTACTGGATGTATCAGAGATTTTTTCGGTGAGCCCCGGAGATGAAGCAGTACTGATCGGGCGGGCTGGGAATGAGAAGATTCTCGCCAGCGACGTGGCGGATCAGGCGGGGACCATAAGTAACGAAATCCTGAGCCGGCTGGGAAAACGGCTGGAACGGATCACCGCACCGGTTTCTGCCGAAAATCCTTCCGATACTGTCCCGGTGTCATGCCGGTAGTCTTTCTGAACACACGGATAAAGTAGCTGCTGCCGGAAAAACCGGTCTGCTGTGCGACGAGCTCCATGTCGGCCTCTGTTTCCAACAGCAGCTTTTTTGCCCGCTCTATGCGGGTGGCAGCCAGATAATCGGTGAAATTCCTGGAAAAATGTTTCTGGAAATATACGCTGAAATATTTGGGAGACATATGAAACCGTTTGCCCAGGGCATCCAGGGAAAGGCTTTCCCCGCAATGCTCCTGAACATATTGGGAGATATGCAGGAGCATATCCATCTGCTGTGAATTTTTCTCGCGCCGGCTGATTACACCGTCTTTGTATAGATAGAAATAGAAGCGCAGCAGTCCGGCTTTGATACCCAGCCAGGCGCCGTCGTCGTTGCCCTCATACAGGGTATATATTTCCTGAAAAAGAGATTCCGCTTTTTTAGCTGTCCGGTGGGGCAGACGGGTAGTGACGTAGGCATTCAGTTCGGCCAGCGGGCGCAAATACTTTTCCCCCGCCTCGTCGGCCTGGTCAAATTGCAGCCAGGTCAGGGGGAATACCAGAGCCAGATAGGTACACCCCCGGGCTGTGGACTGCATACTGTGGAGTTCCCGGGGATTAATGTAGAAAATATCCCCGACCGTTCCGGCATACTGTTTTTCCCGAACTGTGACGGAGAGGCTGCCCTCTAAAACCCACAGGATCTCTACATGCTCCTGCCAGTGGTAAGGAACGTCAATTTTCCCGCTTTTATCCTGCATTTTATATATTTTCAAGGGGCGCATCGGTGTCCCCTGGGTCCGTATTTCCCGCAGTTCCTGTCTCATATCCGCTGCCTTTTTATATGTTTGTATGTAAAAACTCGTGTTTCGAATATCAATATGGATATTGTACTATAATTACTGGATATAGTGCAACACAATACTGATTTTGCAGGATATACTCCAATAATCATAATCAATCATTCAGAGACAGGATATAAGATTATTTGTGCGGTTATAAACTGCAATCAGCAGCACCGCCGGAGAGAAGTGCGTGACAGGTCTCCGGCTCCTGTCTGTGGATATAAAACATATACATGGAGGAACGCAGAATATGAAACATTGGTTGGAAGACAGCATTTTTTATGAGATTTATCCTCAGAGCTTTTATGACAGCAATAATGACGGCATCGGGGATATTCCGGGGATTGTGGAGAAACTGGACTATATCAAAGAGCTGGGGTGCAATGCGCTCTGGCTGAATCCCTGTTTCCTGTCACCTTTCAGCGATGCGGGATATGATGTGGCGGACTACTGTCAGGTGGCGCCGCGCTACGGTACCAATGAGGATTTGGTGAAGCTTTTTGAGGAAGCCCACAAGAGGGACATGCATGTTCTTCTGGATCTGGTTCCCGGGCATACTTCTATTGAACATGCCTGGTTCAAGGAGTCCGCCAGGATGGAGCCCAATGAGTACTGGGGCCGGTATGTCTGGACGGACAGCATCTGGAAGGATGTGGCGTCCTACGACGGTATATCCGGCTCTCTGCGCGGCATGTATCCCAGGGACGGCAGCGTCGGCGTGAATTTTTATTCTACCCAGCCGGCTCTGAACTATGGTTTTGCCAATCCCACGGAGTCCTGGCAGTGTACGGTGGATTCCCCGGAGGCCATGGGAACCCGGCAGGCCATGAAAGACGTAATGGCGTTTTGGATTTCCCGGGGCTGCGACGGCTTCCGCGTGGATATGGCG
>DPJQ01000138.1:6571-6714 GCA_003542935.1 Lachnospiraceae bacterium
CGGCTTCCGCGTGGATATGGCGGGATCTCTGGTAAAAAATGACCCGGATAAGACAGAGACTATTAAGCTGTGGCAGGATATGCGGGCCTATCTGGACGAGACTTATCCGGAAGCTGTGCTGATCTCGGAGTGGGGCGAGCCGG
>DPJQ01000138.1:7017-14127 GCA_003542935.1 Lachnospiraceae bacterium
TGATCTCGGAGTGGGGCGAGCCGGACAAATCTCTGATGGGCGGTTTCCACATGGATTTCCTGCTTCATTTCGGGCCCTCCCATTATATGGATCTGTTCCGCTGTGATCATCCCTATTTCAGCCGGGAAGGAAAAGGAGACGCTTCCTCCTTTGTGGAAACTTATAAGAAAAATTACGAGCTGACCAGAAAAAAAGGTATGATCTGTATACCTTCCGGTAACCATGATATGGTGCGTATCCGCAAATATCTGGATAACGAAGAGTTGAAAGTGGTTTACGCGTTTTTATTGTCCATGCCCGGTGCTCCCTTTATCTATTACGGCGATGAGATCGGTATGCATTATCTGGAGATCCCCAATGTGGAGGGCGGCTACCATCGCACCGGTTCCCGGACTCCCATGCAGTGGAATCATGAGAGCAACTACGGATTTTCCGAGGCGTCTGCCGGGAAGCTGTATACTGTACAGGATACGGCGGAGGACGCTCCGACGGCGGCCGATCAGATGGCTGACGAAAACTCCCTGTGGCATGAGATACAGAAGCTGGCTAAGATCCGCAGGGAAAACCCCGTCTTGTGCGCTTCCGGAAAAATAGAGTTCATCTACTGTGAGCCGGAAAAATATCCGCTAGTGTACCTGCGGTACAATGAGGAGCAGAAGATCCTGGTGGCATTAAATCCCTCCGGAGAGGAAGTTTCCTGTCCCTGCCCTTATAAGGAGAAGACGACGGTGTACAGCCTGGGCGGAACTGTCCGGCTAAAGGACGATACACTGTATATTCCCGGTGAGAGCGCGGCATTCATAGAAGTAGAGAAATAGAAAACATAGAGTAACCGTCTGGTTTTGTCCGGACGGTTACATTTTTTTGTGAAAATCATTTTTAACTTGCCAGATTGATACAAAACGTGTATAATATGGTTTATGATCGTGAAGAGAGAGCTGTTAGATTCCGCAGACAATGGAGGAGAATAAAAAATGTTAGATTCTAAAGACTTACAAATGATTGCGGAAGTAGTCACAAAAGCAGTAAAAGAAGAAATTGCCCCGGTCAAACGGGATGTGGCAGAGCTGAAAAGCGATGTGACGGAACTGAAAAGTGATGTGGCAGAGCTGAAAAGCGATGTGACGGAACTGAAAAGTGATGTGGCAGAGCTGAAGACGGATGTATCCGACTTGAAAAGCAGAGTTTCTACATTAGAGAGTGATGTATCACAGTTGAAAGCCGATGTAGCAGAGTTAAAGACGGATGTAGCAGAGCTAAAGACGGATGTGACAGAGCTAAAGACGGATGTGACAGAGCTAAAGACAGATGTGACAGAGTTAAAGACAGATGTGACAGAGTTAAAGACAGATGTGACAGAGTTAAAGACGGATGTGACAGGGTTAAAGACAGATGTGATAGAGCTAAAGGCAGATGTGGCAGGGTTGAAGACGGATGTGACAGGGTTAAAGACAGATGTGACAGAGCTAAAGGCAGATGTGACAGGGTTGAAGACGGATGTGACAGAGCTAAAGGCAGATGTGACAGGGCTGAAGGACAGAGTTTTCGCGCTGGAAAGCAATATGAAAATTGTGCAATTAACACTGGAGAACGAGACAAACAAAGGCATTCGTATTATTGCGGAAGGCCATCTGGATTTGAATATGAAACTTGACAGAGTGTTTACGTTTGAAGGTGAAAAAGAAATGCTTAAACTCAGGATGATCCGCTTAGAGAGTGAGATGGAAATCGTAAAAGAGAAACTGGCAGAAGCGGATAAAGCAAAACTGGCGGAAACAGCGTAGTGTTTATTATTGCACAAGCATCGTACATCTGCTATACTCAATACACCGGCGTTGCGCCGGTATATGGAATAGAGAAGGAGAGTGCTGTATGGAAAACAACAGATGTGCTATTGTATCAGGCCGGGAGGCTTGCGTACAATAACCCGGCAAACCTCCCGGAAGTTTTATGCATTGACAGAAAAGACTTTCAGGAGGAAAAAATGATGAACCGTGAAAACAAACGGAAAAAATATGAAAAAAACTATTACAAAACCCATGCCTGCCAGGAGGTATTTACCTGCAAAGTATGCGGGCGGATGGTTGTTCCCGGCGGTGCGGGAACCAGTCATCGAAACCACTGTCCGAATTGCCTGAGCAGCCTCCACGTAGATATGGAACCGGGAGACAGGGCCTCAGACTGCGGCGGCATCATGGAACCGGTGGCCGTGTGGGTGAGAAAAAATGGTGAGTGGGCTATTATCCATCGCTGCCGAAGGTGTGGTGAACTGTCATCCAACCGCGTGGCGGCGGATGACAATCCCATGAAATTGATGTCTATCGCCATGAAACCCCTGTGCGTACCGCCGTTCCCCATAGAACGGATTGAAGAAATGACGGCGCTCATGGGCGGGGAAGGAAGTATGAAGTGATTGAGAGAAGCATCTGCTTTTGAGCTGATCTGCTCTTTGTCAGGCAGACAAAGGGTAGATTGAATCAAAGCGGGTGCTTTTCTGCATGGCTTGTTCTTTTGTGCAGATGAAAGGCATGCCATACTGTGGGAAAAATAAAATGAGAAGGACGGAGGGAAAACAGTGCATGCATTGATTCGACAGGGAAACGGAAAGTATTATGTGTCGGCTGTCTTTGGGTATTACAGAGATATAGAGTCCGAAGAAGGCCATCGGCGATATCCGGAAAACATTTACGAGCCTTACTATGTTGTGTTCGATCCGGGTAAAACACATCTGATCAGATGGTCCACAATGCAGCCGGATACAGAGTATTTAATTCCACAGTTGTTGATCGTGGATTCAGATCGGCAGGATTGGATTTTGGCTGATGACCATACAGGAGGAGTACATTTTTTGACAAGGGAAGCTGCGGATAAGATGATTGCTGAGGGAACCGTGCCGCAGGATATTTTGGAGAAATGTCTGAAAATAGACCGTGGGTATATTTATAATGAGTATCCGGAAGTGATCAATGAAAAAGATATAGAAAACCTTTATTGGGCGTCCGGCGGTTTTCATGATGCATATATTCAGCAGCAGAAACTACTGGATGACGGAATACTTTATCTGAAATTTGACGGTACCTGGGGATGCACGATAGAAGTCTGGTTCTGGGGGGATCTTGCATATAGCACAGACAGCC
Source organism: Lachnospiraceae bacterium (assembly GCA_003542935.1). Classification (GTDB taxonomy): domain Bacteria; phylum Bacillota; class Clostridia; order Lachnospirales; family Lachnospiraceae; genus UBA11957. The sequence goes on from DPJQ01000138.1 coordinate 10,155, forward strand.
GGGATGCGGAATTTTCAGATCCTTATTGGTTTGGTTCAACGGTAATTCTTCAGAATGGATTTGTGTATTTTGTTGACGGAGAGGATATGCGGGTTGAGGATATTGGGGAGGGATACTGCTGGTTCAGGGCGAGGCACATGAAGTATCATATTATACCGGATTAAGGAATCTAATGATAAGAAAGGAAGAAAAATATGGACTTAACAAAATTCAAATGGACAAGGGAACCGGAAAGTTACAAAATAACCCGTGACACCATCGAGATCGTCACTAAACCCCACACGGACCTGTGGCAGCGCACCTACTATCATTTCCGTAATGACAATGCCCCTGTTCTGCAGATGGAGACGGAGGAGAAGTATTTCAGTTTCGTGGTCAAAACGGAGTTTGCAGACAGCCACCACCGTTTTGACCAGTGCGGTATCGTCATGTATCTGGACAGCGAGAACTGGCTCAAAGGCTCTATCGAGTATGAAAACGAGCAGTACCAGCATCTGGGAAGTGTGGTGACAAACCAGGGTTATTCGGATTGGGCGACAACGGTTATAGATGCCACAGTGAAATCTATGTGGTATCGATTCAGCCGGAGGGAGGATGATTACTGCATCGAGTGTTCGGAGGACGGGGTCACATTCCGGCAGATGCGTATCTGCCATATGCACAGCGGAAAGGGAAAGATACGGTTTGGGATCTATGCCTGCTCTCCGGAAGAGTCTTCGTTCAAGGCGCTATTTTCCCATATGCAGTTGACGGAGTGCCGGTGGCAGGCCCATGATGGGCAGCAGCCGGATTGAAAACGTGAGAATATTTCACATAAAGTATAAGAGAGAAAAGAAGCGGAAATTGTAACTGTGAAGTTACTGACATTGATACCGAACAGTAACCGGTAATTTCGTCACAAAAAGTTTATATCTACTCAGCCGTCAGAATTGGATCAGACCGATATTGGCGGCTGTTTTTGTACGGTTTATGAGCCGTCCGCATAGTTGGAATTTTATGACATGTCATAAAAATTGTAACTTTTTCGAAGAACGGGCATCTAACAAATATAGGGCAGGAAATTTGGAGATTACGAAAGACGTTTTCGGGCCGGAAGGAGGTGAGGGGCAGATGGCGAATTTTTCTGAGGTCTATGCAAAATATGCGAAACGGGTCTACCGTTTTCTCCTGAGCCTGTCCGGGAGCGAGCAGCAGGCGGAGGAGCTGACGCAGCAGACTTTTTATAAAGCTTTTTTGCATATTGACCGTTTCGAGGGTAGGAGCAGCCTGTATACCTGGCTCTGCGGCATTGGAAAAAATGAGTGGTTGATGGCCTGCCGGAAGAAATCTTTTCTGCCCCTTGAGGAAATATCCCAGGAGGAGACGGAGGGGGTGGAAGCAGAGATTCTGCGCAGGGAGATTCAGATTGCCGTGCGGCGGGCTTCTGTCCGGGAATCGGCAGGCGGCTGTCTTTGTCCCGGACGATCGTATTTTTCCCTTATGTATTGGCGGGGCAGTTGCTGCCGGTGAGTGGATGAGGTGGTTTGGGGAATGCTATGGGATTCGGTCGGAGAGTCTTGAATTCTCTATACTAAAAGCCGGGCAGCCACAGAAAGTTACCCTTGCCAAATGACTTTTTCCAGTATAAACTGGATAAAAAGAAAGGCGGGATAATGATGGGAAAAAGAAGAATCATCCTGGACTGTGACCCTGGACATGACGATGCGATCGCAATCATGCTGTTGGGGGCGTTTCCGGAAAAAGTGGAACTGGCAGGAATCACGACGGTGGCCGGGAACCAGACCGTGGACAAGACATTTTTGAATGCCAGGAGGGTGACGGAGTATTTAGGAATTGATGTCCCTGTATACCGGGGCTGTGAGGGGCCCATGTTCCGCTCTCCGGTGCTGGCTGATGATATCCATGGAGAGACCGGCCTGGACGGATTTACCTTTCATGACTTAAAACGCACTCCCGAGACAGAGCACGGTGTGTTGTGGATGCTGCGTACCCTGCGGGAAGCGTCTGAGCCCGTGATAATCCTGGCCACAGGCCCCATGACGAATCTGGCCATGGCTCTGCGGCTGGAACCCGGGATTACAAAAAAGATTCGGGAGGTCGTGTTTATGGGCGGCGCCATGGGACTGGGCAATGTGACTCCGGCGGCGGAATTCAACATGTTTGCCGATCCTGAGGCCGCCGCAATCGTATTGTCCAGCGGATGCCCTCTGGCCATGGCCGGTCTGGATGTGACCATGCAGGCCCTCTGTTCCGACCAGACCATAGCCAGGATAGCCCGTCACGACAACCGTGCCGCCCGGCTTTTTGAGGATACCATGACATCCTACTGTGCCATAGAGTGCAAGACGTACAATGTGACGGCAGCGCCTCTCCATGACCCTGTAGCCGCTGCCTGGCTGCTCAACCCTGAACTCATAGAGCAAAAAACCATGCAGGTGACTGTGGACTGCACCGGTGCTGAGGGATACGGGCGTACCTACTGCGATTACTACGGTAAGAGCAGCAGCAAGCCGAACTGCCGGGTGGCCTTGAAGTTACAGTCAGATGATTTCTGGAATCTGATAGAGGAAGCGGTCTGCAGGTACAGTGTATAATGTTTTGTAACTGTGAAGGTGCTGAACAGTTACAATATTTTTTAAAATCCAACGCCTAAATATGTACATCTCCGCATATAGTTTACCAGTACATCATTTACAGAGAGATGCGTCTCTCTGAGAAATGCTTGTCCAGACCATTTGCAGGAGGTAACATATGGAGGCGTTTTCGATTTACAGGGATCTTCAGAACCGGACCCATGGTCAGCTGCTGCTCGGTGTCGTCGGTCCGGTTCGCACGGGGAAATCGACGTTTATCCGGCGGTTCATGGAGCTCACGGCTCTGGAATATCTGGAGGATGCACAGAAGAACGAGATCATGGATCAGCTTCCGGTCAGCGGTTCGGGAAAACTGATCACCACGGTAGAGCCGAAATTCATCCCCCGTGATCCGGTGACGTTGTCACTGTCGGAGGATGTGCGGGTGAAGCTGAGGCTGATCGACTGCGTCGGTTTTCTGGTTCCCGACGCGGTGGGAAGCACGGAAAATGATCGGGAGAGGCTGGTAAAGACGCCCTGGTCGGAGATGGAGATGCCTTTCTCAAAAGCGGCGGATTTTGGCACTCAGAAAGTGATCCGCGACCATGCCACCATCGGTGTGTTGGTGACTACGGACGGTTCCTTCGGGGAGATCCCGCGGGAAAATTATGAGGAGAGCGAGCTTCGGACCGTCCGGGAACTGGAAGCCCAGGGGAAACCTTACGTGGTGGTATTGAATACGAAAAAACCCTATAAGGATGAGACGAAGGCGCTGGCGGCCAGCCTGCAGGAGCAGTATAAGGTCAGCGTGATCCCGGTGAACTGCGATCAGATGCGCAAAGAGGATATCGTCCGCATCCTGGAAGCGGTGTTGATGGAGTTTCCGGTGATGGAAATCGCCTATTACATACCCAAGTGGGCGGAGATCCTTCCTATGTCCCACCCACTGAAAGAAGAACTGCTGGATATTGCCCGTACTATATCCTCCCGGATACAGGATATCAAGGATGTGAAGCCGGAAGCCCTGACTGTGGATAAACCCTGTGTGAAATATTGTGCCACAGAGCAGATGGATTTTGCCACCGGCGTGGTGAAAGTGCGGCTGGATCTGAAGGAGGAATACTACTATCAGATACTGACCGAACTCACCGGTACCTCCATCGAGGGCGAGTATGATCTGGTGAAAATTCTGAAAAACCTGACCAGCAAAAAGAGCGAGTATGACAGAGTATTGCAGGCCATCGATTCCGTGCGCAGCTGCGGCTACGGCGTGGTATTGCCGGATCGGAGTGAAATGCAGCTGGATACACCGGTGCTGATTCGCCAGGGGAATAAATTTGGCGTGCGATTAAAGGCTGTCAGCCCCACCGTCCACATGATCCGGGCGGATATCGAGACGG
>DPJQ01000138.1:14414-15078 GCA_003542935.1 Lachnospiraceae bacterium
CATGATCCGGGCGGATATCGAGACAGAGATAGCCCCCATCGTGGGCAGTGAGGAACAGGCCAGTGATCTGATTTCCTACATCGACGAGCGGTCGGACAAAGACGACGGCATGATGGAGATCAATATTTTTGGCAAATCTATCGAACAGCTGGTGGAGGAGGGCATCAATGCCAAGATCGCCAACTTAAGCGGCGAGAGTCAGGCAAAACTCCAGAATTCCATGAAGAAGATCGTCAATGACAGTAACGGCGGGATGATCTGCATCATCATTTGAGCTGAATATTTTAATTTCAAAAATTGTAAAGGTACCAAACCCTTACGGGATCCAGCCCATGAAAGATCGCTTTTGGCGGAGGGGCTGGATTTTTTTTGACTTTTTATTGACAAAAAGAAATTAAAGTGATATGATTTTGATATCAAATAAATAGGAGGATAAAATCATGAAAGAAATCGTATTGTCCCATCGTAAAATTGGTATGCCGGTACTGCTGGGGAATATCGCGCTATATTTGTTGCTGCTTGCCGGATTGATTTTTTCCGTTTTCAATGATGACGGCAGCGATTTCCCGGTGGGCGTGATCGCCTGTATTGTACTCATGGCCATCGCCTGGATTCCCCTTATGGGCCTGCATGTGTTAAAGCCCCAGGAGGCTCTGGTGCTGAC
>DPJQ01000138.1:15378-15678 GCA_003542935.1 Lachnospiraceae bacterium
AAAGATGCAGGTTTTTATTGGGTCAATCCCTTTTGTACGTCCATCAACCCGGCCGGCAGGACGAAGCTGAGCCAGAGCGGTGATGTACGTCCGGTCAAATTCGGCATCGGCCATGGGGAGGCGTCGGAAAAGCTGGAGAGTAAGGAAGACAGGAAGATTTCGTTGAAAATCATGACACTGAACAATTCCCGGCAGAAAATCAATGATTGCCTGGGAAATCCGGTGGAGATCGGTATTGCCGTGACCTGGCGGGTGACGGACACGGCCAAGGCCGTATTCAACGTGGATAACTACAAGGAG
>DPJQ01000072.1 GCA_003542935.1 Lachnospiraceae bacterium
CAAACCCGCCCTCCGGGCCGATAAACAGCCCCACGCTCTGGCCCGGACGAATGTTCGAGAGAATTTCTCTCGTATGTTCCATATTCTCTGCCAGTTCATAGGGAATCAGCCGCACATCCAATGTCTCCGCCATAGCCACGGCATCTTTAAAACGGTGCACCGGAAAAATCTCGGGGATGATCATGCGTTTCGCCTGCTTGGCTGCGCTCTCGGCGATGCCCTGCCATCGCCTGCGTTTCGCCTCTTCCTTCTTTCCCTCCAGCCGCACCACGGCCCGTTTTGTGGCCATGGGCACCACCGCGCAGGCGCCCAGCTCCACGGCTTTCTGGATGATGAATTCCATCTTGTCACTTTTGGGCAGCCCCTGAAACAGCCAGATCTTCGAGGCCAGCTCCAGTTCTGTCTCCTGGGCATAGAGAATCTCGGCGATCACCGCCTCCCCCGTATACTCTTTGATCTGACAAGTATACTCCAGACTGTCTCCGCTGCTCGCGGCGATCTGCTCCCCGGGCTTCATCCGCAGCACGTTGCGAATATGGTTCCGATCAGCTCCTTCGATCCGTATCTCATGTTCACTGATCTGGCTCTTATCCACAAAAAAACGATACATGGCCGCCTTTCACCTCATTTCTCTTCCGCAGACGGTATGTGGCTGCCCCGTCACAGAGGTTTCCTGGCCGTGATCGCCACCCACTCATTCTGATGATTGACCTCCAGGATCTCCAGTCCCGCCCGCAGAATGGCCTGGCGGACACAGTCCTCCTTCTCATCAAGGATCCCGGACGTGATATACAGTGCCCCGGGCTTCATATGGCGGATCACCACGGGGGTCAAAGCCTCCAGCACGTCCGCCAGGATATTGGCCGTCACGATATCATACCGGTCATAACCGGCCCGGTCCTGTATGGATGGCGTGTCTATGATGTTGCCGATTATCATGGCAAACTGCCGGTCGCTGATGCCGTTGGCCTCCTTATTTTCCGCCACGGCACTGGCGGAACACGGATCCAGATCCGTCCCCAGGGCCCGTCTGGCCCCCAGCTTGATAGCCGCAATGGAGAGGATACCGCTGCCCGTACCCACATCCAGCACTTCCATCCCCGGCCGGACGTATTTTTTCAGCTGCCGGATCACCAGCTGGGTAGTCTCATGCATCCCGGTACCAAAAGCAGTGCCGGGATCGATATGGATGATCAGCCTGTCTTTATCCTCCTCCTTGACTTCCTCCCAGGAGGGGATGACGAGGATATCATCCACATAGAACTGCTTGAAGTACTGTTTCCAGTTGTTGATCCAATCCTTATCCTCGGTCTCTGACACGGCGATGGTGCCGTCCCCGATATCCATAAACGCCGACAGCTCCTTCAAGGCCCGCCGGACTTCTTTTAATATCTCCGTGAAATTTTCATCTTGGTCGAGATAAAAGCTCACATAGGCAATGCCGTCATCCTCCGGCATATCCGGCATCATCGCCACAAACATCGACTGCTTGTCCGCCTCGCTCAGGGGCTGCTTATCCTGGATCTCCGCCCCCTGGATGCCGATTTCCGCCAGTGTGGCGACGATGATGTCCTCCGCTTCCGTCCTCGTCCGGATTGTGAATTTATTCCATTTCATGATGTTTTGTTTCCTCCCCGCAAATGAGCGAAAACCCATGGCTGCATGGCACAGACACAGGCCTGTTGAATCATATAACTGTTCAGTTTCTTCACAGTTACATGCAAAAATCCATCTCCGTTAAAAATGCAGATTCATCATACACGAGTTTGCCAAAAAAGGCAATACGCGGCGGGGGAACAATTATTGTTTATCCTGTTCCGGCCGCAGCACCTCCAGAAATTCCACCAGTTTCCGAATCTCGCGGACAATATTCTCCACCTCTTTATTATCCGATCGGAGAGCTTTGGGGTTATGGATCAATTTATTACGGATAAAATTAATCGATCTGAAACATTTCGCCAGATCATAGATAAAACTATCCCAATTCTGCCCGCTCTCTGCCATGACTTTCCCCGGTTTCAACGCGTCTTCACGAACTGCAAACGGATAAATAATTCTGACCATCCACTCGTTTCTGTCCTCATCAAGGAGTTCTATCAATTCCTTATAAGAACAGGGTTCTTTCCCCATTTTTGCAAACATCTCTTCCGTCTCCGGTGTACTTTTTCCCTCATACACCGTCTGGAGCAATCGGGTTCCCCGTTCCCTGATATCTTCATAAAGAGCCCTGTACCCTGCATACAACCGCCCGTTACAGGCACATTCCAGGGGATAACCGGCCCTGGCATATACTGCCTGCAGATCATCGTAAAGCTCTATGCACTCCCGCAGATCGCTGCCATTCTCGTACTCTTTTTGCAGGCAGGGCAGCAAATTCTCTCTGCAGATACGCCGGGACTCCCCGTCCCGCAAAAAACCAGACGGCTCTCCCCATCCCATTTTCCGGTAAAGTTCCTGCAACCGATTCATAATTTTAATCGGATCAAAAAAACTTTCCCCAAAAAACCAGCTGGAAACGCTGTAAGGCGCACTTTTCGGCTGACATTTCAATTTCCACAAAAACTTTTTCATTGTCTTGAAAAATCCGCTGTTTAAGCGCCCTGTCTTATTATTTCTCACCTCATAATACATATAGGCGGCCAGCAGTTCGTCCGTCAATGAATTTTCAAAATCATTTTTTCTTTTCTCTTCCTGTGTCCCAATTGCAGGCAGCTCAATGATCTTCATTTCCGGCAGGATATGGCTTATGAACTCCTGCCGGAAATAATTCAGGAGATCCGCGTAATTGGAAGTCTTCGCATTCAGCTTCTGTTTCAGAAGAGCCAGCGTAGTGCTGCCGGACTTTTCCGCTTCATCGGCAATCTTTCCCTTCTCCTTCCCAAGTTTTACCAATATATCGCCCCCAAGGGATTCACCCGCTTTTTTCGCTAACCGTTCTGCATTTTCTCTGTTTTTTTTCGCATTTTTTATGACCTCTCCCGCCTGGTTTACTTTTTCTGCCTGACTTTGTTTATCCAGCAAATTTAAAAATTCTTTTGCTTCCTCCTTTGCTTCCGGGTTAATATTTTCCAGGGCATAATCCCGCAGCCTCGCTGTATCCCCGTATCTGCTCTCAATCTCGCCCGCAAGGTACTCAAACAAGCCATAAGTTTTCGTCATCTCTTCTATGACACCGGTGCCATTGGAGATATTGCTGTAAAGAACACGTCTGATATTGACTTTCCGGGATTGCAGTATCCTGGCCATAAACACCAGCGTCATCGCCGCGGAACGCACGCCTCCGGTAAAATCTATATATAGATTTTGTTCCCATTCCCCCTGCTCCGTGATCTCCAGTACGGATTTCAGCGAACTGAGCATGGCATCCGGTTTTTCATTCTCTACATTCACATAAGAAATCGGCACAAACAAATCTTCTGCGGCATCCCCATAATTCTTTCGATAAAAATCCCCGATCACTTCTCTAAAATACTCATAAGTGGTCTTATTTCCGGCCGCGTCGACAGGACATTCCATCACTTCCGGAGAACACAGCATCACTATTTTATCCAGTTTCCTGTCCTGCTCCTTGAGACTTTCTATCAGATATTTTGCTACCGCTTCATTCGTCTGTTTTCCTGTATAGAGACGTTCCTTACCATCACTGCAAACAGAGTAGGCGATTTCCTGCGCCCTGGTAAAAAGGCTTGCCACCATCAGTAAATAGTTTTTTTCTCGTTTCATCTTTGTCTTCTCCTGCACTATTGGTATTCCCGAAACCGCACAAATCTGAATACTGCCTGTTTTACGGTTTCGTCTTTTGCCACATTCTCTCGAATCCTGCGCTCACTGCAAGCGGCACAGGTTCGTATACCATTTTTCCCCAGAAGGGAAACCAGGCGGTGCGTCAGTGTCATTTCCCCCTGGCATAAAACCATGTCCGGATGCAGCATTTTTATTTTTTCCACGAGCCGGTTTGCCTGCAATTCAATATCCCCCTCCGAGGCTTCTGCCGCTACTGCCGGAAACGGCATATCCATGATCTCCCCGCCCATTCGGAAAGCTGCCTCCCTCTGCTCCTGACCCCATAAATCGCTGTTATGATTCGTCAGATTTAAAAACATTTTCCCCCCTTATTATACGCTCCATATTCACACTTCTGCAAATAACTCAGGCCGTCCCTCCATAACCGTCCATGACAATAACACGGGATTTTTGCGGCTGTGATCTCTTTTCTCTTCCGTATGCCATTTCATATAACGCATAAAGATCTTTTTCATACCTGTCCCTGGACTCGGAAATACTTGAGTCAGCGGCTTTTTTCCCCTGTGCCTTTTCCAAATAACCTATGGGGATTTTTGCTTCCAGCCATCCCTTATTTTTGTCTCCCTCTCCTTTCATCCATTTCAAATTTTTGATCTCCGGCGTCACGATCTTCTCCGCCCGTATCTTCTGTCCCTCCTGCTCCGCATCATAGACCATTTTTCCGTCTGCCCAATACCAATAGTAAGATTTCAGCATTGCTTTCAGAACATCTTTCTGCATATTTCTGTCCATTTCGTACAGAATCTGCTCAACTATCTCCAGCCAGACCAGTCGCTCAGTGTACCACATCCGCGTATAAATTTCCGACCCTGCTTTTCCCCTTTTCTGCAGCTGTTTCCGGTAATCTTTGAAATTCAGACACATGGCCATCATAGTTATCGCAAGATCTGACAGAAATTTATCCCCTTTTTCTTTATCGTATTTTTCTATCATCTGCTCTTCTATAGTAGCCGCAGAAGCTAAAGACAACGATTCGTTTTGAGTCCCATCTTCAGCCACTATACGTCCTGTTACTGTATCCAGCTGCACATTCCCTATCCCGCGTTCTTTCTCTGCAGGCATCCTATCTTTCTTTTTTTCTTTTCTCTCTTCCTTCTTTCTTCTGGCATCTCTGGCTTTTCTCTCCCCCGGGTCGTACCGATCCGCATCTTTCACCTTTTTTTTCAGTTGTCCGATACGCTTCCTGAGATAATCTCCCAGCCCAACTTTTGACCCGTCTCTATGCTCCCTGTCCGGATCGAATGCTCTCAACCATTCACCTGACTTCTCCCATGCTAACCCTGCACTTTTATCATAGTTTTCCAGACACAAAAGCGTAACATCATCTTCTACCTTCAGCTTCTGTTTATTCCATAATACCTGATTCCCGGAGATTTCATCGTATTTCTTCCACCCCTCTCCGTTTTTATTCAGCCTTTCCACGATTTCCGATATACGGGAATCTCTTTTTTTAGATTTTGACATTGGTTTTCCCTTTCCGTTCCGAATTCAACTCTCAAGCATGTACTTAATCACTTCTTCCGGGGCCAAAACATCATTCTCCGCAAGAACCCGCAGTATATCATCCAGGTAAACCAGCGCAGTCACATCATAGATGTAGGCTTTGTCGGTATTAAAATCAACTTTCCCGTAGGCTACACATTCATTGCTACAATGTTTGACCATTCTGGCGTAACGCAGTGTCATGATCTCCACCACCGATGAGGGCTTGCTCCCATAAGAGATGCAACTGTAAAGCTCGCTTTCTTCCTCAATACATCCGACCAGCTTTTTAAATGCATCCAACTGTGCCTCAAGTCCGTCATCATAAGGCACCTGCACTTCCCGGATATTGCAGTGTACATTCTTCGCTCTGCAGATATTCCCTGTTTCCTCTCTCAAAATGCCAAAATTATCTCTGGCATTTTCATAATCAGCAACCACAGCGATCAACTCTGTCTCCTCATTTTCCTCAAGATATCCGCTCATAACAGGAATGATCGGAAAACTTGCCCCGCCCTTCATATCCAGAGCCGGATTGTCAACTGCTTCATAGTGAAATGTTTTCAAACCACCTTTTCCCTGATACGGAACCCAACACAAAAACTGTTTCATAAAATATTAACCTGCCTTTCCATAATCCCTCCACGTTCCGACTCCAGTACGTATACTTTGGTACAGAAGTATACGGAAACTGCTTCTGACAAACTGCCCAAATTTTAAATATTGTATCACAATATAGAAGCATTTAAAACCACCTGTGCTGTTATTTCTATCTGTCTCATTCCCTCTAAAACTTAACTGCCAGCAATCTTACCAGATCATACACTTCTACCATTTTGTTACTCACATTTTCCACCAGCCTTTCCTAAAATACAGCCATTTGCAGATTACCTTTACACATTTGATGATATCACGCATTCCAATCTCCCCCCGCCATCTGCTCAAGAACCTCGGACACGGAAAGGATTGCCCGCGCCAAAATCTTAACTATTTTTATCACATCTTCTTCTCTCATTGTCTGAATCCTCCTATTCACAGAATTCTTCACCGGAAAGCATACACAAAAGTTTCATCGGACAATTCTTGCATTTGCAAAAAAACATATTACCAACACCTCCTTTCCCTGATCCAAAATCCGTTATGTTCTCTCCCACGCCCATGATCCGGGCAGCTTCAGAAAAACAGGCTATCAAAAAGGCCTCCGATATCAGAGAATACATCTGATACGGCATCTCCGATATCTTCCACCACCTCACCAATCCCGTCTCCGATATCATCAAAAAGTCCGTCCGTAACCTCTCCTACGGCTGCACTTACTCCCAGGGCTACTCCCCCCGCCGCAATAAGCGGTCCGACTACCGGAATTGCTGAACCCGCCAAAAGTGTACTGGCTGCGCCAAAAGCTGCTTCTGCTGCCGCTGTCGATGCCGCCGCCGTAACAACACTTTCCGCCGTTTTGGAAACTACATGACTCGTTCCCTCACCAAGGGAATCACCGTTCACGATTGATTTTACGGCTTCCACCCCCGCTGTAACCATTCCCGATGTCATTGCGGTGCCTTTCATGGCATCGCCTATACCTGTCGGTTTGAGGGCCTGGCCGGTAAATTTATCTCCGATCCTCCGGGTTGTATTACTGGAAATTCCTGTTGACTCCATGGTTTTCGAAATCCCTCTTTTGGCAGCCATCTGATTGAATTTTTTCGCCGTCTCCTTCGTCCCGCGAAGCTGCACCTGATGATATTTCCCATCCTGCACCTGCCTCAGCGTTTTATTGATTCCCGACACGCTGGAAGTATCTTTATACTGAATCCTTTCAAGAACTTTCCCGCCCTGCATGGTAACTGCGTCCACCTGTTTTGCCGTGGGCGATTTCGTCAGTTTTGTCACTGTGCCCGGTTTCAGGATATTTTTCACATTGGCGATGTCATTTGCTATCACTTCATGGGCAATTCCCGATGCGCCTTTGGGGGTACTCGCCCCGGCTCTCCCCTGCATCCTTGACATGACAGAAGCTTCATATCCCTGCCTGCCGATTTCACTCATTTTCGCAACAGACTTGCTTTCATTTTTCTTATTCTCGTTCATCTCATTTCCTCCCTGTTTTCATACTCCGTCTTGCGGTCTCCAATATGCTTTCTTTGACAATCTTTCCTTACTTCCTGTTTTCACAGCCTCAACGGCAGGTTTTTCTACCCGCGTCTGACAGTTATGTATTTTTATCTCAGGCCTCTCACCTCCTTCCTCAGCTGCCTTATACCTGGTTTCCGGACAAAAAAAGCTTTTTTCGGAATTATTTCATATATTTTTCAAAACAAATTCATTTTAACCGGTTCTTTCAGGATCACCTACCTTACTCACATCCTTGACGATCTTATAAAGACCACCAGAAGCAACGATTCCATTCGTTGCCATGTAGGTAAGGGCAGAAGCACCGGATCCCGCCAAAGCAAATGCACCCGCCGCGGCTGCAGGCGGAACAAACAGATATGCCACCAGAGTAAGACCAACCGCCGGAAGCGCCGCTGCAATGTATTTCCCTGCATTATATACATTTTCGTCAATCGCTTTCCAGTCATACTCATTGGAAACTATTCCGAGCCAATCCATGATCCCCATCGCTTTTTTACCTTTTTCTGTTGTTTTTGCCATAACTTTCCTCCTTTTGCGCTATTACCATGTCTGACACAATCCGTGAGCCGAAATACCAGCGTTCTTACGGACTTTGTAGCCAGTGTAAACTCCTGGTCTCAATGGTAACCGGCATCTCTACATTTTCCAGTTCCTCTAGCACAGCCTGATCCATTGTGAAAATTCCCCAATTTCTGATCTTCGCATTAGCATAGATGTCAAACCCAATTTTAACTTTATCCCAAAATGTCAGCATTTTTCCTCCTTGACGCTATCTCCGGATTATGTAAATCTAATCCGAATCTGCCGCTTATTATTTTCGCTTGTTTCCTGTGGTCAGTGATACCCCCTTCCCTCTTAGCCCAGCGATTAAATTTATGTTTTTTGCTGAATCTTGTCGGCCACCCCCTTTCCATCCTGCCTTATACTTATTATCCGGACAAATTATCTTTTTTTCGGAAATAATCCGCAAATTTTTTATTTTGTTTTTTCTCCACTGTTCTTCATATAAAAAACACAGGAGAATTTTTCCTGTGATACAAAAAGTTTGCAACGATAGTAAGCGATGAATAACCACCCGTGTACGGCTTTCAGGAGGCCTCAGATAGGAAGGTTCCTCGAAACAGACGGTTGCTGATGACTTCTTTCCAGCGGGCGATCCGTCCAAAGGCGGAGATTTCACCAACTCCCTTTTTCTCCATTATTAGTACCATTTTCTTTAGCTATCAATACTTTTTCTTTAGTTTTTTAAAGATTTTATTTACTTTTTCTCAGAATGTGCTATAATAGAAATATCAAACCAGAAAGTGAGGTGTCATGGAATGATTAAATACTATAAATTGTTAGATATCCTCAACCGCCGCTCTATGACAAAGGAGGATTTGCGCCAGCAAATTGGTATATCATCAGCAACCATGTCTAAAATATCAGCACATAAGACAGTATCTTTGGAGGTCATTGATAAAATATGCTGTGCTCTTAATTGTCAACCAGGAGATATTATAGAGTATGTTCCTGCTGCCACTGCCAAACAATAAGGAGGTATGGACATATCCAAACGTTACAGCATTGAGCTGAACAAAATCAGCAACCATTTGGCCGATCTGGAAAGAGGGCATATCTACGAACTTACCAAGATTCCCGGAACACCCTCTTGTGCTACCCTGGCCCAACATCTGAAAGAGGACATTGCAGCTCTGCTTGACCTTATCCAGAATGACAAGCCGGGTGTGGCTGAAAAAGTTGCTGAGACATCCAAAAACATATAACCCTGCTGCCTTCTGTCCGCAATCCGCTGTCAATTGGCAGCAGATGCCAGAAGATGTACGCAAGCGAATACCATACATTTACCACATACAATAATCAGGAAAGGAAGTTCATATTATGTCGCCAGCATTACAAACGCAGCCAAAAGCAATCACTCTGGAGCAGTACGAGGCACTGCCAGAGAACAGGAGGGTAGAAGTCTTTGATGGCATTGTCTATGATATGGCCAGCCCATCACAGATACATCAAACACTATCCATGGAGTTATCAAATATCCTCTATAACTACATCAAAAGCAAAAAGGGATCCTGCCAGGTATTCAGTGCTCCGTTTGATGTAAAGCTGTCCGATCAGCCTCTTACAATTGTTCA
>DPJQ01000238.1:0-168 GCA_003542935.1 Lachnospiraceae bacterium
GCCTATTCCGGCGGACTGGATACTACGGCTATCATTCCGTGGCTGAAAGAGAACTATGACTATGACGTAATCTGCTGCTGCGTGGACTGCGGCCAGGGCGAAGAGCTGGACGGCCTGGAGGAGCGGGCCAAACTCTCCGGCGCATCCAAATTATATATAGAAGATATC
>DPJQ01000238.1:462-2704 GCA_003542935.1 Lachnospiraceae bacterium
TCCAAATTATATATAGAAGATATCACCGACGAATTCTGTGAAGATTTCATCCTGCCCTGTGTGCAGGCCGGAGCCGTATACGAAAACAAATATCTGCTGGGTACTTCCATGGCCCGTCCGGGCATCGCCAAAGCCCTGGTGAAAGTAGCACGCCAGGAGGGCGCCGTCGCCATCTGTCACGGAGCTACAGGAAAAGGCAACGATCAGATCCGTTTTGAACTGGGCATCAAGGCTCTGGCTCCTGACCTGAAAATTATCGCCGCCTGGCGCGACGATAAATGGACCATGGATTCCCGTCAGGCCGAGATCGACTACTGCAAAGCCCACGGCATCCATCTCCCCTTCTCCGCGGATTCCAGCTACAGCCGTGACCGCAACCTGTGGCACATCAGCCATGAGGGACTGGAACTGGAGGATCCCGCAGAAGAACCCAATTACGATCATTTGCTGGTACTGGGCGTCTCCCCCGAGAAGGCTCCCAACGAGGGCGAGTATGTAACCATGACTTTCGAGGCCGGTGTACCGAAGACCATCAACGGCAAAGCTATGAAAGTGTCCGATATCATCCGCGAACTGAACCGTCTGGGCGGCAAGCACGGTATCGGCATCGTAGATATCGTGGAAAACCGTGTAGTAGGTATGAAATCTCGGGGCGTGTACGAGACTCCCGGAGGAACCATTTTGATGGAGGCCCAGCAGCAGCTTGAGGAGTTGGTTCTGGACCGCGCCACTATGGAAGTGAAGAAAGATATGGGCAACAAACTGGCTCAGGTTGTGTACGAGGGCAAATGGTTCACTCCCCTGCGCGAGGCCATCCAGGCATTCGTAACCTCCACTCAGACCTATGTCACCGGCGAAGTGAAATTCAAACTCTACAAAGGCAACATCATCAAAGCCGGTACCACCTCACCCTACAGCCTCTACAGTGAGTCCCTGGCTTCCTTCACCACCGGAGACCTGTACGACCACCACGACGCGGAAGGCTTCATCACCCTGTTCGGTCTGCCCTTGAAGGTTCGGGCCATGAAGATGCAGGAAGCAGAGTCAAAATAAACCGAACAGCCCCTTCAGGCGCGGGACTATACCCGCACCCGAAGGGGCTGTTTTTTACTGCATATATTGCGCAAACTTTATTTTCTTCCGGTTCGGCCCTTCGATCACAAAATACTTCACGCCCATCTGTTTCCTCCCTGAAAATAAAAGTACCGGGGAGGGTCACTCCTCCGCCTTTGTATCTGCCAGAATAACTTTGATATCCTTATTCAATGCGGCAATTACGGCCGGGTCCATGCCGTCGTCCGTGACCAGCCCTGTGATTTCTCTCCACTCCGCATACTTGACGATCGCCCTGGCATTCGCCTTACTACTGTCCGCCAGCACATAAGAATCCCGGACATTCTGCATCATCTTCCGTTTCACCTCGGCCTCCGGCATATTCTCCACGCAGAGGCCGTTGGCATCCAAAAAACCGCTTGTCCCCAGAAAGGCGATATCCGCCTGGATACGCTCGATACAACTGGCCGCCAGCATGCCGGTCGCCGCCCCGCTCATGGGCCAGATCTCACCTCCGATGAGGATCACTTTAATCTCATTGGCATTCATCAGCTCCGCGATCGGCATAAAATTTGTGACCACGATGATGTCCTTGCGCATGATCAACTGTCGGGCAAGCTGGTAGCTGGTGCTGCCCGCATCCATAAAGATCACGCTGTTGGGCGGTACAAGCCGGGCTGCCTCCCCCTATCATAAGTTAAACAATTCATCAAAATCAGTTATTATATTAGGGAACATGACAAGCTGCAAATCATCTTTATTTTGTTCTATAACCGTTTTATATAGATAGAAATACGTTGTCCCATCCTCGCGTCCGTCATTAAGATAGATTTCAACCTGTCTTTTACGCCAATCTACGATCCAGTACTCAGAAACTCCTACTTTCCTATAAATTTCCATCTTTTCATTTCTATCATACTGCTCCGTAGAATCAGATAAAACCTCCATGACTACTCTTGGGATACCTGTTAAAGATACATTTTTCCTATCCCTCGTATTACAGATAATGGACACATCAGGCACAACTATCTTATTATCATTTTCGCGCCACTGATATTGAACACTATCCCCCAATACTCGACACAGTGAATCCTTGATCTGTTTTCCTATCATAACCACAAAATTATTAATTACGAAAGAATGCTCTAAAAAAGTATTACTCATATCTTCTATGGGCAATGTATTCATC
>DPJQ01000099.1 GCA_003542935.1 Lachnospiraceae bacterium
TACGGACATTTCCACGGTTCCACGATGGGCTTCTCTATGGGCCTGTGGCTGCTGTCCAGCGACCAGAACCACTCGGAGCCGGGGCGCGGGTCAATCATGTGATTGCAGATGTAGGACCAGATCTCCCTCGCCGCCTCCAGATACTCCGTGTGCTCCGGCTGCCTCTGCCAGCCGTTGTAAAAACCGACCACGGCCTCGGCCTGCACCCACCATACTCTGGTGGTATCGTCCACGCCCCGCTCTGCTTCATTGAGCAGAGAATGCTCTCTGTAGGCCTTTTCATAGACCTTCCCGGTCAGCGCCCGGGTGACCGGCGTGAGTTTGGCCATGTAGGCCTCATCCCCCAGCACATCGAGACAGCGGTCTGTCAGCCAGGCCGTCTCGATATCGTGACCGTAGGAGTGCAGGTCAATCAGGCTGTTCCAGGTCTTGTCAAAAAAGACTTCCTGACGTTTCAGGTCAGGGTTGTACAGCTTATCCGCCAAAAGATCAAGGATAAAACGAAGCCTGTTTTCGGTACGCCCGTCACGGCTCACCCGGTACAGTTCCGTGTATGCCTCCATCACATGGAGCAGCGTGTTCATGGTCTTTTCTGCCATGACGCCGTTCTCGGACAGTTTGTCATTGTCCTCCGGCTCAAACTGCCGGTTGAAGGCTTCCAGATATCCCCATTCATCGGTACATTTTTCCTCGATCACCGACTGAATCTGCAGCGCCAGCGCCAGCGCCTCCTCGCTGCCCACCGCATCATAGTAGGATGCCAGGGCATAGATGGCAAACGCCTGATTGTAGGTATGCTTCGTACTGTCGATCACCTCTCCGTCATAAGACACGGACCAATACACGCCGCCGTAATCCCGGTCCACGCAATAGTTCTTCATAAACTCATAAGCGTGGCGGGCATCGCCGGCCAGCCGTTCATCCCCAAACAGCCTGTAGGCGTTGGAAAAAAACCAGAGAATACGGCTGTTCAGGATACACCCTTTTTCATAACGTTTATCCACAACAAGGTCAAAGCCCTTATAGCCGTAGTAGCCGCCGCAGGTATCATCGCGAAGTCCCTCCCAGAAGGGGATCATCCGATTTTTCAGATGATCCTCCATCTCTTTTATAAATTCCTGCCCGGCCATGGCTACCTCTTTCCGATCTCCGTATCCGGCTCGCGGACCACGCTGTTCTCTTTAATATAGGAGACGATCTTGTCTACTTCCGTAAATGCCAGCCCCACATAGGTGTCCGCCGCGCCGTAGTAGATGGCGATCCGGCCTGTGGCGCTGTCATGAACCGTGGCACAGGGGAAGGCCACGTTGGGAACGAACCCTCTTTCCTCATACCACTCCTGGGGTGTCAGCAGGAAATTTTTACAGCGGTATTTGACCACGGACGGATTGTCGATATCCAGGATCACGCCGCCGATGCTGTAGACATACCCGTTGCAGGTACCCGTAACGCCGTGGTAGAACATCAGCCAGCCCTCGCTGGTCTCGATGGGGGCGGCGCCGCCGCCGATCTTCACGGACTCCCACCACTCGCTGCTCTTGCCCATCACATGGCGGTGGCGTCCCCAGTACACCAGATCGGGGCTCTCCGACAGGAACACATCTCCGAAAGGCGTATGGCCGCTGTCACTGGGCCGGGAAAGCAGGACAAACTTTCCGCCGATCTTTCTGGGAAACAGCACCGCGTTCCTGTTAAAGGGCAGGAAAGGATTTTCCACCCGCACAAAAGTCTTAAAATCCGCGGTTTTCGCCAGTCCGATGGACGCACCGTAGAAATCCTGGCACCACATAATGTAGTAGGTATCCTCCACCTTCACCAGCCGGGGATCGTAAGCATAGATGGGCTGGAAGGGGTTGCCCTCCTCATCCACAAAAGCAATCTTTTCCTCGTCAAAATTCCAGTGGATACCGTCGTCGCTGCGCCCCAGATAAATGTGGGGTATGCCGTCGACCTGTTCCCCCCGAAACACACCGATAAAGCCGTCCCCATAGGGCATCACAGCACTGTTAAAAATTCTTGAAACCCCCTTCACCGGATTCCTTCCGATCACCGGATTCTCCGTATACCGCCAGACCGGCGCGTCCGCAAGGCCCTCCGGCGCCTCCTGCCACGGCATATGGGGCACGGGCGGGGCTATGATTTTTACCTCACTCACTTCGTATTACCTCCTCATCGCTTAACCTTTCACGGCTCCCGCCGCCATTCCGCCGTATACCTGTTTCTGGAAGATCAAAAACAGAACCAGGATCGGGATGATCGTGATCAGCACACCGGCACAGATATAGTTGTACTGGTTGCCGTAGGGGCCCGTAAACGTGTACAGGGCCGTGGAAATCGTCTTTAATTCCTTCGTCTGCAGATACAGATTGGACATGTAGTACTCATTGTAAATGCCCACGCCCTTGAGCACCATGGATGTCACGATGGCCGGCTTCAGCAGCGGGAACAGGATGCGGAAGAACACACCGAAATACGTACATCCGTCCATGATGGCCGATTCGTCAAGGGACACCGGCAGGTTCTCAAAGAACTGCAGGAAAATATAGATCGAAATAATATCCGTACCCATCAGCACGATCATGTAGCCGTACAGATGGTTGATCAGCCCCAGCGTATACATGATCTTGTAAACCGTAACCTGGGTGGCAATGCCGGGGATCAGAGAAGCAAACAGGAACAGGTTCTGAATCACCGCGTTTCCCTTGAATTTAAAACGGTTCAGCACATAGGCCAGCATGGAACCGGTCAGGATGGACACAAACAGCACCACCACCAGCACGATACCTGTATTCAGAAAACACCGGGCCATATCCGCCTGGGTGAACGCGATCGCAAAGTTTTCAAAATTCAGAAAATTTTTCGGCAGCGTCAGCACGGAAGTGGATTCATACTCCTCATTGGTTTTAAAGGCCGTAAGTACACAGACAACCACCGGGATCAGCGCCACCAGAGATGCCGCGATCAGGGAGACATATTTCAAGATGCCAAATAAAGTCGAACCTATGGATCTTCTCTCTCTCATGCCAAGCTTCCCCCTTTCCTGGCCGCTTTCTCGGCCCGTTTGCGCTTCCTTACTGCAGCCTTGGATTCATCCGAGGTGCCGTCGTCAAAGGCGTATTTGAAGAACAGCTTCTGCCCCACCGTACACAGGATGATGATCGCCAGAAGTACGATAGCCATGGCGCAGGCCAGGCCCACTTTCTGGTTCTCATGGGCCAGACGGTTCATGATCACAAAGTATGTACCCGTTCCCATCGTACCGTTGGTGATAACGTAAGGCGGCTCGAAAGCGCTCAGGGAACCGCTGATGGAAAGGATCAGGTTCAGTACCACGATAGATTTGATACTGGGAAGAATGATGTAGCGGAACTGATGCCACCGGTTGGCACCGTCCAGGGAGGCCGCCTCATACAGGTCAGCGTCCACAGACATCATGGCGCCGAGGAACAGCACCATATTCTGTCCGGTATACCGCCATACCGAGGTGGCTGCCAGGGAGATATTATTGATGCTCTGATCCTGCAGCCACATGGGAATACTTTCGGGGTCCATGCCGAACATCTGCAGAATGGAGTCAAGGACGAACCCCCTGGCATAGAAAAACTTGAAGATAAAACCTACGGCGATACCGCAGATCAGGTAGGGGAAGAACATACAGCCCTTGAAAATGGAGCTGCCCTTCACTTTGAACACCATCATCGTGGCAAAAAACAGGGCCAGAGCCAGCTGGATAATGGCACCGCCCATGTAGTAAAGGCTGACTGCCAGGCTCTTGAAACATTCGCTCCGCTTGAATACCTCGATATAATTCCTTAACCCGACATAATTCTTAGGTCCGGGAGTCTCTGTATATTTAATATTGTAGAAACTAAACCTCACCATCTCTGCAAAAGGCAGATAGGTGAACAGCAGCAACAGCACCAGAGGCACAAGCATAAAGACAAAGATCACGATCCATTTCTGTCCTTTTCTGCTCTTCAGCCATTCCATAAAAGGCTTTTTGCCTGTGGAAACAGCAGCCGTTTGCGGATTACTCATAGTACTCTCCTTTCTCTCCTGCCATACAGAAAGCCCGCCGCCGTACAGGCTAAATCCTCTGTGCGGCAGCCTTTCCATATACGAAACATCCGGCCGATGCGTCAAGGGGGAGACGTACCGGCCTGTCTTCTTATCTCTCCGATTCTTTACGCCGTCTTACTGGTTGACCTCCACACCCAGAGACTCCTGGGCGTTTGTCCACTTCTCATTCCAGGTATTCATCAGGTCGTCCAATGTACTGGTGCCGTACAGAGCGGCCTCCAGGATCTCGCAGTCCGGATAATCGTCGTTGTTGATACCGACCTCGCTCTCTTTGTTCACCTCATCAAACAGATCATCCTCACCCT
Organism: Lachnospiraceae bacterium; assembly: GCA_003542935.1. Lineage (GTDB taxonomy): Bacteria > Bacillota > Clostridia > Lachnospirales > Lachnospiraceae > UBA11957. The sequence continues at coordinate 4,386 of DPJQ01000099.1, forward strand.
CGGGGGCCGGGTTGTTGGAAACCAGCTCCGCATTGGTGAAATCTGCCAGCGTGGCGGGCAGGGGAGCGGATTTCAGGGCCGGGATACTCTGCTCGTCCTCGTAGATCGTGGATTCCTCAATGAGCCATTTCAGGTATATCATGGCCGCGGTCTGGTTCTCCGCCGTAGCCTGGTTGTTGATACCGAAACCGTAGTTGCCGCCGGCAGCCGCATACTGCTTACCGTCCACGGTGATCGGGAAAGGCATATAACCCACGTCATCGGGGGTATCGCCCTGCTCTTTACACTGCTGAACGGCCCAGGATCCCAGCACCATCGTGGCGATCTCGCCCTTGTTGATCATTCCCTTGGAAGATTCCCAGTCGCTGCTGGCCGGATCTTCTTCCACCAGTTTCCTGGCAACAGCCTCATACATGGTGTAATACACGGCATAGGGGCCTGTCATATCGTCGCGTTTTGCGAAGGGGTCTTTCATATGGGGCATTTTGTTTTTAAAATCCGGGTCGCCGGTGCAGGCCGCGTCGGTGTAGGCATCCCAGGCGCCCATGGGCCAGCCGGCCGAGAAGTTGGTGTACAGCGGCACGGAGTCCGTGTTGTCTTTGATCTTCTGCAGATCCTCCAAAAACTCATCCGGAGTGGTGGGTAGCTCGGTGATACCGGCCTCGTTCCAGATCCTCTTGTTATACACAACACCGCTGGCCGTTCCGCCGTTGGCGATGCCGTATACCGTACCGTCAAAATTCTTTTCCTGGCAGAAATTGTAGATGGGATCCAGGGTATCAAAGCTTCCCAGTGGGGTAAAGAACTGGCTCAGCTCGCTCTTTGCCACGGATGTGGGAATGAAACACAGGTCGCCCCAGTCGCCGGTGGTCAGACGCAGGTTCAGGGACTCCTCGTAATCCGTGATGCCCTCGTACTCCACAGTGATATTGGGATAGAGTTTCATGAATTCATCCGCATATCCCTTGTAGACCGTATCCACGATATCGGTACGGTTGGTCAGCACCTTGATGCTTGCGGTCAGATCCTGATAATCCTCGCCCACTTTGATCTGATCAATGGTGGGAACACCCTCGGCCGCGCCGCCGCCCTCAGCCGCGCTGCCGCCGGTGCTGCTCTCCGCTGCCGCACTGCCACTTCCGGCGTTGCTGCCGGCGTCGCTCTTCTCAGCGTTTCCGCCGCCGCCCCCGCAGGCTGTCAGAGACATGGCCATTGCCGCGGCAAGACCCAGACTGATCAATTTCTTTGCTTTCATCTTTCTTACCTCCATTTTCTTTTTCCTTAATAAAGTTTTCTTTTAAGTAATTTAATCCCACCATATT
>DPJQ01000113.1:0-302 GCA_003542935.1 Lachnospiraceae bacterium
AGCCGCTTTTTTTAGAACAATCTGTAATTATTTTAGTTTTCACTGTTAACAATTATAACTTTTCAAAAATTTTGCCAGGAGGAATTTTTACCCGAACCATTTACGCACAACAGCACTGTTTTTGTGTTATGACTTCCCCGCGGGACTTTTCATCATCGTAAATGATCTCTCCCACGGAAGGCACATAGATTCGGCCGGATAACGGATTTTTTATACTCACTACAGGCGTGGTGACAGTTGCCTCCACTTCGGATTTTTCAAAACTCAGATCCGTATCTATCATCTCACAGTTTATGAGTTTT
>DPJQ01000113.1:632-831 GCA_003542935.1 Lachnospiraceae bacterium
TTCACAATACCACGCAAGATATTCACCTTTTACCGTGCTGTTGCGAACCGTTACATTCTTTGCATGCCAGAATGCATCCTTCGTGTCAAAGTTACAGTTCTTGAATACGGAATCCTGGATATACTGAAAGGAGTATTTGCCTTTCAGAGTCACATTATCAAACTCCAGACGATCTGAACGCATCATAAAATATTCACTC
>DPJQ01000113.1:1094-10188 GCA_003542935.1 Lachnospiraceae bacterium
GAACGCATCATAAAATATTCACTCTGGACCGTACTGTCTTTCATCCTAATATCCTGTATGGACCATCCGAATTCCGGTGAGATCACATCGCAGCCCTGCATTTTCACCCTGCTGCATTCCCGCAGCGCCTTGATTCCATGCAGTTTTGTATCCGTGATTTCAATGTCACTCGAATACCACAGCGCCGCACGGCAAAGCTCCGTCATTTCCGAATCGGATATTTTCAATCCCTGATCATGCCAGAACGGATATCTGAGGTTAAAAAAACAGTCCGCTGCCTGAATATTCCGGCTTTCCTTGAAAGCGCTCTCACCATCTGCCGGACCGTCAAATGCACAATTTCTAACCATAATATCCCGGCTCCCATATAATGCACGTTCCATATCAAAAGTTTTATTCTCAATCATCTTCATTTTGCCTGCTCCCTTCATTCATAGTTCCCCCTTACAGCTATCTCTTTACGCGTCAAGCTTTCTCGGGCGAGTTTATTATATTACAAATATCATCTAATAACAAATACTTATGTTAAATATTGCTCGATGCTATTTAGGCATATATATTTTGCGTTATACTATGAACAAAAATTTTCAGGGGAGCCTGCTTTATGGAACTGCGTGTTTTACAATATTTTCCGGCCGGGTGGGGCACAGGAAAAGCCATTCGGCGGATTAGGCAAGGCATCTTCATGTCCGGCTATTGCAAAAGCCAGTCCAGCACATGTATCACTTGAATACCGTCATAATTACCCACGGAAAACCGATCCATTGTAAGAATAATTTTTTCATAGTTATCGCGAATACTTTTGAGCGGCCGCATCTCCCGCTCGAAAATCGCCTGCGATGTCATATCTGCTGTCACCTGATAATATGTCAAAATTCCCTGCTTTTGGGCCACAAAATCCACCTCCATCTGACCATTCTTCCCAATCGTCACTTTGCAGCCCCGGCGAAGCAGTTCAAAAAACACAATATTCTCTATAGAAAATCCCAGATCATATTGCTTTCTCGGCAAAATATGATTACGCAGTCCGAGATCCACCATATACAGCTTTTTATTGACCTTGAGAAGCTGTTTTCCCACAATATCAAATCTTTCTGCCGAATAGAAAATAAAGGACTCCGTCAAGGCTTCCATATAATCACTGACAGTATTGGGAGACACCTTCCGTCCGGAAGAAATCAGATAATTCGTCACACTTTTTACAGATACCGGGCTTCCGATCACGCTGGCCAGATACCGGGCAATCGTTTTCAGCAGTGCAATATCTGTAATCCTGCGTTTCCCGGCAGCGATTTCTTTCCTGCTCTGCCTGTCCTCTATATCCCTCACAATGACCGTGTTATAGATCCCCTCCAGATAAATATCTACTTTCTCATCGCTCCGATCCATGACCGCAACATAGGGCAGCCCGCCGCTCTTCATATATTCCGCAAAAGCCTGTTCCGTCGAGGTTCCCGTCACCTGGACAAATTCCCTGAAAGACAATGGCAACATAGAGATCTCCACATAACGTCCCGTGAGCAATGTCGCCAGATCGCCGGAAAGCATATAGGCGTTAGAGCCCGTGATATAAATATCCGTATTCTCTTTCACATACAGACTGTCCACAACCTTCTCAAAAGAGGACACCTTCTGAATCTCATCCAAAAAAATATAGGTTCTGCGATCCGGGCACAGCCGCTCCTTGACATACTGATACAGCGCTCTATAATCAAGAAGATGCTCATATTCCAATTCTTCAAAATTAAGAGATATGATCTGCTCCTGTGACACACCGTTTTGAAGCAACTGATCCTGATACTGTCTTAACAGTGTGGATTTCCCGCATCGCCGGATCCCCGTCACAACTTTAATTACCTGTTCGTCTTTCCACGAAAATAACTGCTGTAGATATTCCCTGCGCTCAATCATTTCCCCCTCCTTTTTCCAAATATAGCATAGTTTATACAAAAAATCAATTTTTATTCCCATTTCGGAATTTATTTTTGCGGTATGCTATTTGTATTCCCATACGGAAGGGTATTGCAAAAATGTCTCCTATCCAATATCAAGGCTGTTTCCCGATATAAGCAAGAATGCCGCCGTCCACATAAAGGATATGTCCGTTCACAAAATCAGAGGCATCCGAAGCCAGGAACACGGCGGGACCCATCAGATCCTCCGGCGTACCCCAGCGGGCCTGGGGCGTCTTGGCCACGATGAACTGGTCAAAGGGATGCCTGCTCCCGTCGGGCCGGCGCTCCCGCAGCGGGGCCGTCTGGGGCGTGGCGATATAGCCCGGCCCGATCCCGTTGCACTGAATATTAAATTCGCCGTACTCGGCGCAGATATTTCTCGTAAGCATTTTGAGCCCGCCTTTGGCTGCGGCATAGGCGGACACGGTCTCACGGCCCAGCTCACTCATCATGGAACAGATATTGATGATCTTCCCGTGCCCCTTTTCCTTCATTCCCGGGATGACGGCCTTGGAAACGATAAACGGCGCGTTAAGGTCCACATCCACGACCTGGCGGAACTCCTCCGCTTCCATCTCCAACATGGGCTTACGCATGATCATACCCGCATTATTGACCAGAATATCGATCACGCCCACTTCTTTCGCGATCTTCGCGACCATCGTTTCCACCTGGGCTTCATCCGTCACATCACAGGCATACCCGTGGGCCCGGATACCGGCCTTCCCATAATCTACCAGGGCCTTGTCTACTTTCTCCTGAGAACGGCAGTTAAAACAGACCTTAGCCCCCGCCTCGGCATAAGCCCGGGCGATCGCAAACCCGATACCATGGGAAGCTCCCGTCACCAGGGCCACCTTTCCCTCCAATGAAAAATTTACCATAATCTTTTATTCTCCAATACAAATTTACTTAATCCACAGGATTTAGTATCCTGCGTCCGTCATTATAACAAATCCTGGTTTTCTATGAAATCCATGTCATCAAAATCCTGATTCTCCCCCACCATACCCCAGATAAAAGTATAGTTTCTGCTGCCGCTTCCCGCGTGGATCGACCAGCTCGGCGAGATCACAGCCTGCTCGTTGCGCACCACCAGATGTCTGGTCTGAGTGGGCTCACCCATATAGTGCATGACAAAGGCATCCTCCGGAATACCGAAATACAGGTAAACCTCCATTCTGCGGTCGTGGGTATGGCAGGGCATCGTGTTCCACACACTTCCCGGCTCCAGGCTGGTCATACCCATCTCCAGCTGGCAGCTCTCCACCTGTCCGGGCAGGATATATTTGCAGATCGTGCGGTGGTTCGATTCCTCCAGGGAACCCAGCCGTACCTTATTTTCCTCTTTGATGATGACAACACCCTCTTCTGCTTCCCCTTCCCGTTTGATCAGAACCGTAGGACAGGGCCTATGGGCCGGAGCGCTGTTAAAATAGAATTTTGCCGGATCGATGCTGTCCCTGCTGGCAAAGGATATCTCTTTTGTACCCATTCCCAGGTACATGCCGTCGTTCGGCGCTACACAGTACTCCCGGCCATCCACCTTGATAATCCCGGCTCCGCCAATATTGATGACCCCCATCTCCCGGCGCTGCAGAAAGTATTCCGCCCGAAGCTCATCTCCCGCAGTCAGCGCAAGCCGCTCTTTCACAGGCATGGCCCCGCCGGTGATGATCCGGTCGATATGGCTGTAGACCATGGTGATCTCATCTTCCTTGAAAACGGAGGAAATCAGAAATTCCTCTCTGAGCCTCTCTGTTGTATAATGCTTTACATCCCTCGGTGACGCTGCTGTTCTTACTTCCATGTCCTATCCTCCTGATTTTTAAAAATTTATATACGCCTACCACAGCAAAATCCCCTTCCCTTTGACCTTATAAACCGCCTCCATAAAGAAATAATCGGCATAAGTCATCGTCATATGGTGGGACGCATCGTGATAAGCTCCGCTGCATTCCTGCACGATGGCATCGCAGCATTCGCTCCAGTCCGCCCGGCTCTCATCCAGCGTTTTCAATATTTTCATTGCGGCTCTTCGATAGCTTTCCTGCTCCGGCCCGGGCACACACCGGGCCAGTTCCAGCAGGCCCCCTGCAATGACGCAGGCGCCGCAGGAATCTTCGTAAGGCGGTTCGACGGGCTGGCGGAAATCTATGGGCACGACGCCGCTTTCCGGGATATTCGCCATACAATAGTGGGCCACTTTCTTCGCCGTATCCAGATACTCCTGTTTTCCGGTGTGCAGATAGCTGATCACAAAACCGTATACTGCCCAGCCCTGGCCTCTTGTCCAGGATGAGCCTTCCCCATAACCCTGACCGCCGTGGCTCTTTACCCGCTCCCCCGTCTCCGGGTCAAACTCCACAATATGATTCACCGAACCGTCAGGACAGACAAAATGCGCCATCGCCGTGTCCGCATGCATCATGGCGATCTGCTTAAAACACGGGTCTTTTGTCTCCTCCGAGGCCCAGTAGAGCAGGGAAATATTAAACATGCAGTCGATGATCGCCCAGCCTCTGGTATCCTGATCGCCCACCTCATTCCAGGCCCGGATGAAACGGCCCACAGGATTAAAACGGCCGACCAGAAGATTTGCCGCATGGAGGGCTGTCTTTCTGGACCGTTCATTGCCCGTCAGCCGGTAATCCGCCACGGCCGTGGGCTGGAACATAAAGCCCACGTCATGGTGCAGTCCGTAATACGAATCAAAGCACGCCTCCAGGCGGTACTCTGAGATTCTGGCAATTTCGGCATAGCTTTCCTCCCCCGTATCCTGGTACAAAAGCCACATCATACCTCCCCAGAAACCGTTTGTCCACCAGTTCAGGCCGTTATCCAGACTCCACTCTGCCGACAGTTCCGACCGGTCGTCATAGTTTCCGTTCGCATCTGTCGTGTAGGGAATCCTGTCCCTGTTTTTTTCGCCGCACCAGCGCATCTTTTTTCTGATCTTTTCAATCACCTGGTCTGCCCAGGCATCATACATTTCTGCCATGCCTTCTTCCCCCTGCCGTTTTACCTGAATCATATCCAAAAAAAAGCGGCCCGAAAAGCCGCTTTTTTTAGAACAATCTGCATTTATTTTAGTTTTTTCTTTTCCTTGACCGCCTTTGCGATGGAAACCTCCGGACTGTAATACGGGATCAACGTGGACTGCAAGGCGTGATAAATATCCGATTTCCCCGGCCAGACCGTCCCGATCACCTGATTTTTCTCATCCATCTGATGGAACCAGGAACCGTTCACATGATCCAGCACTTTTTCGTCCAGATACTGCATAAACCGACTGTAATCAGACCGATATTTCTCATCTCCCGTCACCCGGTAAAGCACCGCTGACGTATTGACGGCCTCCGCCAGCGTCCAGTGCATCCGATCGTGGATCACCGGCTTTCCCTCCCAGTCTGTCGTATACACAAACCCCGGCTCGCCGTCCGCATACCAGCCATCCTCAACAGCCCTGCCGTAAAGTCTTTCGGCCGCCTCCACATACCGTTTTGCCGCCTGCTTATCCTCCCCGTGGGTGGCCAGAGCCCACTGCACCACCAGCCTGGCCCACTCGATCCCATGGCCGGGTGTGGCGCCGTAAGGCTTGAACCGATCTGCCGGACGGTCTTTATTGCAGTCCGGCTGCGGTTTCCAGTCCTTTGTAAAATGCTCCGGGATCCGCCAGTCATTGGTTGCCGCCCAGGAAAGAACATGCTCGATGACACGGCCTGCCCGGAAACGATATACGTCCCTGCCGGTCACGTCCGCCGCTGCCAGAAATGCCTCCACGGTATGCATGTTTGCGTTCACTCCGCGATAATCATCCAGCACGGTAAAGTCCGTATCCCAGGTATCGCAGGACAGCCCTTCTTCCTCATTCCAGAACCGGCGGTCAAACACTTCCAGGGCGTTTTCCAGAAGCTCTTCGGCCCCTTCTCTGCCCGCCAGCACAGCGGACGACGATGCCAGGATGACAAATGCATGGGCGTAACACTGCTTACCCGGCATGACTGCATTCTCCTGTGTCCTGCCCACATACCAGCCGCCATGCTCGCTGTCATGGAGCTCGCCCTTTAATCCCTTCAAACCTGCGTCTGCCAGCGTCTCACTGCCCTCATGGCCCAGCAGGGAACCGATGCTGTACACATGGGTCATGCGGGAGGTGATCCAGGTCTCCCTGCCATACTCTTTCCAGGGCGTCCCGTCATCGCCCAGATAGTAGGAGCTGCCGCCCGGCGAAGGAAACAGATGTCCAAAGTCAAGGAGTTCATTGCACATCTCCTGCAGGAACTCCCGGTTCTCTGCCGTATCCAACAGATACTTTTTATTCGTTTCTTTTGTATTACCCATATGTGTTTTCCATCCTTTCATTTCCTCTGCCATTTGAAACGTTTATGGCCGCCCATCCTTATTTTTCGTCTATTATAAGACAATCTCTGGAATTTTGAAACCTGATTTTGTATTACATACAAAATTACAGATATTCCCGGTTTTTGCAAAAAGCATCCCCGCGATCGTATATACATACCATCCAGGGGATGCCTTTTCATTTCACTTAGCAGGATTTACAATGATTCCTTATCGTTTTCACGGCAGTTCTCATTCTTCTCCCTTATTTCACGACGATCTTTATTTTTGCTGTTTTCTTATTAAAGGTTCTTATCGTAATGATCGCGGTTCCCTTTTTAACAGCCTTGATCTTTCCCTGAGAAGATACGGTAGCCACCGATTTCTTATTGGATTTATACGTAATCTTGTTGCTGGCCGTATTTTTCGGGAGTTTGACCCTGATCTGGAAGGTCTTGCCTTTTTTCAGCTTCTTTGTCGCCGCATTCAGCGTGATCTTTTTCGGAGCTTTTTTCACGGTTACTTTACAGGTGGCTTATTTACCGTTGGACGTTACAGCCGTGATGGTCGTCGTACCTGTTTTCTTTGCCGTGATTTTGCCCTTGCCGTTCACCACTGCCACGGATTTTTTACTGGATTTCCACGTCACCTTTTTATTTTTCGCCGTGGAGGGTTTTACAGTGGCTTTCAGAGTGAACGTTTCTTTCAGGCCCAGCGTCAATTTCTTTTTATTCAGGGTCACTTTGGACGCCGTTTTCGGCGCCTGAGCCTGTTCTTTCACAAACTGTGCTTTGATCGTCATATCTTTCTGCACGTTTTTGTCTGTACGGCTTGCACCGGTCTGGCCGTCGCTCCATTTCACAAATCTGTATCCGCTGTCCGGGACGGCTTTGACCTCAGTGGTATTGCTGCCCACGGGAATGATCTGGGTCGTCTGGCCCTGAATCCTCCCGCCTGCCTCTGCCTGGTAAACGACTGTCACCGTCTGCTGCACCTGCTGATCCGTTGGTTTCTGCCGCAGCTGATTTACCGCTGTCTGCAGAGATTCCAGAAGCTGGTCAACCTGCTGCTGGGTCGCCTTTCTTGTATCAAGGAGAGCTTTTACTTTATCCCTTGCCTCTTTAAACACACGATAGCTGTCTTCCGTATAGGCATCGCCGCTCAGATCTTTATAACGGGCATAGAGTTCTTCGAGTTTCGTATAATCCACTTTCTTCTCCAGATTCTCCATAGCCTGTTTCAGGGCAGCGCCGGCCAGATCCACACGAAGCTTTGTGGTCGGATTTTCTGCCATGATCGCTTTTGCCTGTTCAAGAGCCTGGATAAATTCTGCCCAGCTCTCGTCCGTATACTGCTGCTGTCCTGCTGCCAGTAGGGCATCCGCCCTGGCGATGGGCTCTTCCAATACAGCCTTATCCCCTTCCTGCGCGTATAGTACTTCCAGACCGTACAAGGCGTTCTGCAGCTCGGATGCTATCTGATTGACCGTATCCTGGGAATCATTTTTATTGCACTTTTTCGCTTTTTCTAATACGCCGCAGAGGTTCTGCCACGTCTCCGGGCTGTATTCCTCTTCCCTGAGGCTCTCCGCCAGCGCCAGATACGTATTCAGCGCATTCATCCGGGAGGCGGATACGCGTCCCGCTATGGCATCCCATAATTTCACTGATGCCTGGTAAACGCCCTCCGCATCGCCCTCATTCTGTGCTTTTTGAGCTGCCTCAAAGGCATCTTTCATAGCGTTCCAGGAAACTGTCGTGTAGCTGTCCTCATCTGCCCGAATGTACTCCTCATACATCTGTACCAGGCTCCCCAGGTACACATTGTCCGCCACACGAATCGTCACCGGAGCAGAAGCATGGTCCGCATTCAGCGCAATCACCGACGCTTCGCCCGCTGCCTTTGCCGTCACAAGCCCTGTTTCATCTACAGTCAGGACGGCGGGATCCGTACTCAGATAGGACACCTGTCCGCCGGACGCTTTCACCTGCTGGGTCGCGCCCTTGATCATGTACGCAGTTTCTGCGGTACAGGTAAGCTCTTCCGCAGCCGCCTGACCGGCAGCGGCAAAGACAACATTGTTGTATTGAACCGTGACCGGCGTTATCAATACATTTTTGTCGTTTACGATTTCTACCTTGTCAGAATTGGGACCGATCGCTCCCGTGCCCTTTCCGGGGCTCCCGTTCTCCCAGCCGAACCTTCCGTTGAAATCTACGGCGTCAAATCCGGTCATGGTGTTTGCATCGTAGTGCTCCGCTTCTATGCGCATCACACCTTCCTTTGCCAGCGGATACTTCTGACAGGAATCCTCATACAGCTTCTTGTAAGACTCTGTGGCAAATTCAAAGAAATCAATATGAGTATTCCTCGTCATGATCTTCGCCGTCAGCTGACTCTGGCTGCCGTCATAATCTGCCGGCCAGTTGATCTCCATCCAGTCTGTGAGAACATATTTTGCATCCATGTCTTCCATACTGGCCAATGTCGCAATCTTATGGCCTTCATCCAACGTGCCGCCTTTTTCTGTCAGGTAAAGCTCTACCTTCTTTTCTTCATCATTTCGGAAACCTGAGAAACGCATACGCACATATCCCTATATATTTGTAAGCCTCCCCGTAGGTGGTATAGGGATCTGCAGACGGATCCGTCTCATTGGGCTCAAGGATGGTCCGTTTGTCCTCATCTTTGTGGCCCTTGATGTACCGATAATGGTAATACAGGCTGGGGAGCCACATCAACGTCTGGCCGCGGTAGGTATTGCTCAGGGCGCCAAACTCTGTCTGCTGCCCCCAGGC
>DPJQ01000113.1:10411-11102 GCA_003542935.1 Lachnospiraceae bacterium
TTCTGTCTGCTGCCCCCAGGCATTTTTAAAGGGCACAAAAGGAGGTTCCTCGCCCAGGCAGTACCGCTGCCAGCAGGCCGCCGCTTTCAGCGCTTTCTGGTTGTCGTACTCGTACAAATCTTTTCCGCCAACCGATACAATGTTTCCTTTTTCATCTACCTTCGTCCCCTGGACATAGGTGGTCTTGATCGCCATAGACAGGAAGCCAAGGTCATCCCAGGCATGTTCCTGGTCACGGCCCATCTCTACGAACTGTCCACTGTTAAACACCATGGCGGACAGAGAGTAGTTTACGCTGCTGCCGCCTTTCCAGCCGTGATTTTTGTTATAAGCCAGACGCTCTACCGCATCGGCATAGCCTTTGGCATTGTCCTGAAAAATCTGTTTCGCCATGAACGCCATCAGCGCGTAGCCGCCTTGATTCAGGTATTGGTATGCTTTGTCTGTGGCCAGATTTACTCTTTCCAGATAGGCAGAGAGTTTCTCCGTATTCTCCTCTGTCCAGCCTGAGGAAGGCGTATATCGGAAGATCTCCGCCGCGATACACAGCTTGTGGGTGGATGTACCCATCCGCAGATGATCCCGCTTATTATCTTTTACGAGGCCGTCCGACCACGCCATAATGATACCGATAGACTTTTCGGCGTACTCTTTCTGACCGGTAATATACCACATCAGAGCCAGTTCATAG
>DPJQ01000113.1:11364-12238 GCA_003542935.1 Lachnospiraceae bacterium
TACCACATCAGAGCCAGTTCATAGGCTGCGGCAGCATCCCGCGTCAGCGGATAGGTCTCCCGGTCTGCATTGATATACTCATAGGGGCCTTCCATGTCACGTTCCAGTGACGCATACGGACTCTTCTGCAGTTCCGCAAACCGGGATGCCCAGGGTTCTGCCCCGATCCAGACCATGTCACGCATAATATTCAGTTCTTCGCGATTCATCAAAATACCGGGGTGGAGAAGCCCTCCGTCCCCTTTCACCTCATAGTTATCATAACTGCGGTCGTAATCCTTATTGACAACCGGACTGTCTTGGGGCGTTGCAACCCTCGACACATAGTCTCCCGCTTTCGTATTCCGCAGTTTCTCAATCGTGGGAACGCTCTGTACAGGCGGCCTGTAGGACGCCGCCAGTAAGGTTTCCGGCAACATACCGCACAGCATGACCACCGTCAATGCTATGGATATCATCCGCTGAAACAAGTCACGTTTTCGTTTTGCCATGTTATTCCCTCCCTGTTTATTTTTACGCTGATACAACATGTCGTATTAGCAAAAATATAAACATTTACAGGAGAAAAACACATATATTTTTTTAGGAAATAATACGTTTTTTTAATGTAAAGTTGCCGCAGGCTTTTCAAATCTCCTCTTCTTTTTTCACCCTCTTTCTGTAAGCTGCCGGAGTCTCATGATAGATCCGCTGAAAATTCTCGGAAAATCCCCTGGCATCGTTAAATCCCACCTTCAGAGCGATCTCATAGGCTTTCATATCCTTGGAAACCAGCAGGGAAACCGCATGCGGAACACGCACCCGGCTCAGATAATCCTTGAAATTCTCACCGGCGTTTTTCTTGAAAAAACTGCTGAAATAATAAGGATTCATA
>DPJQ01000113.1:12547-13673 GCA_003542935.1 Lachnospiraceae bacterium
GCTGAAATAATAAGGATTCATATGTACCTCACCGGCCAGAACCTCCAGTGTGAGATTTTCGTCGTAATGCTCGTCGATATACACTTTGGCCTTCAAAAATTCCCGGCTGCTGCTATTGACCACGGAGGTTTTGAGCTTTTCCAGATACTCCAGAACGATCCCGTAAAATACGTTCTGCAGCCCACCGTAATCCCTGCACTCCCGCCCCTTCTGCAGAAGCTGTTTCTCATCGTAATCCGGATGGGGCAGGGCCAGGCCACGGAACTTTTCATCCAGCACCCGGATAGCCGAACAGAGATAAAACAGCGCGTCCTCTTTCTTTCCGTCGGCCATCCTGCATACGGTTTTCGCAAACTGGTCAAAACATTTCTGTAATTTCTCTTTCTCCTGAGCCACCACCATGTCAATCATCTGCCCGCGCAGAGCCAACAGATGACTGTTTCCTCCCAGCGTACTGAACACCGTCTCACCCACCAGCAAAACCGGCAATGCCATCTGATTCCGGAAAAAGAAATACTCCCGCATATACAGGCATTCCTGAAATTCTCCCGGAATCTCACTCATCTGTTCCACAGGCCTGCCGACCACGGCTCCCGCCGGACAGGCAAACCTCCCTTCTATCTCCTTCATGAGAAGAATGGCCGCCTGCTCCCCTTCTTTCTGGCTCAGTCCCTTGAATACAACCACCAGGTTTTCCTTTTTGGCAAATGCAATTCCCAGATCCTGTTCTTCCAGATAGTTTTCCATAAAACTCAGCACGGAGAAACGGGTCAGCCTTTCCATCTGCCGGTTGTCTTCTTCCAGAAATATTTCCACATAAACCGGAAGATACGGCCCCTCCTCCAAAGGCAGAAGACCGCGGTAATCTTCCGAAAAACCATCCCTGATTCTCTCCGGTTCCCTCTGAAGCTCCTGTTCCCTCTGGCTGATGCTTTTGTCAATGGCGCGAAGCAGTTCATCACGTATGACCGGTTTCAGCAGGTAATCCACCGCCCCGTATTGAATCCCTGCCTTTGCATACTCAAAATCCTGAAATCCGCTGATCAGGATCACTTTGGAGGGCAGTCCCAAAAGACGGCACTCTTTCAGAATCTCCACGCCGGTCATTCCCGGCATGGAAATATCC
>DPJQ01000113.1:13954-14315 GCA_003542935.1 Lachnospiraceae bacterium
CATTCCCGGCATGGAAATATCCAGCAGGGCAATATCCGGTTCATGGGCAATGATCCCTTCCAATGCGGATTTTCCGTCCGTATACTGTCCGGCAATCTTAATGCCCAGCCCTTCCCAGTCCACCAGCTTCTGAATTCCTGCCGCAATGACCGGCTCATCATCGGCAATGATCATTTTTATCATTTTTCTCGATTTTACTGTTTTCATTCTTTTTCTCTCCTCGTATAACCGGCATCCGCACACACACGATCGTGCCAACTCTGGGATTACTCATGATCTGGACGCCATACTCCTCCCCATACAGATATCTGAGCCGTTCATGGATATTTTTCACGCCAATACTCTGCCAGTTATACTCATT
>DPJQ01000113.1:14640-14861 GCA_003542935.1 Lachnospiraceae bacterium
AATACTCTGCCAGTTATACTCATTTTTTATCCCCGGAGCATTCCCCTTCAGCAGCTCGTCTATTTTCTTTAATTCTTCCTTATCCATACCCACGCCATTATCCATAACAGATATTTCCAGATCTGTCCCTTCGATTCCGGCTTCAATAGATATGTTCCCGTCACCCTTCCTTGGTTTAATCCCGTGGACATAGGCATTTTCCACAATCGGCTGCAGAATCA
>DPJQ01000113.1:15147-15419 GCA_003542935.1 Lachnospiraceae bacterium
TTTCCACAATCGGCTGCAGAATCAGCTTGGGCACCAGGATATCGCCCAGTTGTCCGGCCACTATAGACAGCGAAACTCTGCAGGAGATCCGACAGTTCAGCAGGTAAATATATTTCTGAATAATCTCCAGCTCCGCCTCCAGAGGCACCATATCTTGTACTGTCCCGATCAGATAATGGATCTGGGCGGAGAGGGCCTCGATCATCTCCGACACTTTCTGATCCTGGTTCTCCAGCGCCGTCATCCGAATGATCTCCAGGGTATTATACAGA
>DPJQ01000113.1:15728-22805 GCA_003542935.1 Lachnospiraceae bacterium
CTCCAGGGTATTATACAGAAAATGAGGATAGATCTGGGACCGCAGCGCAGTGAGTTCCGCCTCTGTCTGCCGGATCTGGGCTACATAAAATTTATCGATATATTTTTTCAGCGCCGCACTCATCCGGTTAAACCGGTCGGACAGCACACCGATCTCGTCCTTTGACTGAACCGGAAGCTGAATGTCAAAATTTCCCTGCTCTACCTGCTCCATCTCACCCATCATGGCACGGATCGGATCCACCAGCTTTCTGGAAAACAACACTGAACAGGCCACCAGCGCGAGCATGGAGGCGCCAAGAATCAGATACATCAGATTCTGCTGGGTACGCAGACTGGAGAAAGCCACCCGTTCATCCATGACCACCACCACCGACAGATCATAGGTGTTAATCCCGGCGCTGATCAGAAGCCGTTCCGGTTTCTGATCAGCCTGATCCAGCTCATCCGCCACATTTGTTCCGATCTTCTCCCCGATATTGCTGTAGAAGCACTCCCCGGCACCGTTCACGATATATATCTTCCGCGCCACTGAATTTCACGGAACGGAATATCTGTTCAAGACGCTTCATCCGCACATCCAGAAACAATGTTCCTACATAGACGGAATGCCCTACCTGGCTGCGGATATCAAAATAGTTCCTCGCCACCGTAAAAACCTGCTCCCCGATACCGCTAAAATAGGTTGCTCCATGCCTGGCGATTAAAATCAACTCATTGTCACTTCGGTCTATATCCCCACACCCGGTTTCCGTCTCAAAAAGTTCCGCTCCCTTGAAATAACTGGAATAGCTCGAATAATGAAAATCAATTGGATTTCCCCCGGCATCCTTCCCCACAAAGTGAGCAGCGATCAGATTACGGTCCGCTCCCTCCACATACCGGAGAAATGTCTCCATCTCTCTCTTTCTGTCCGCTTCCGCATCGTCATCCCCTTCCTTTCCCTCGTGCAGGATCTGCCGCAGATTGTCGTACTGATATCCGCCCATAAAAGGCTCACTGCTATAATTGTAGTTGTAGGACATCTGAGAAATCGTATTATAGGAATTCAGCATCGTCTCGATACTGCTCCCCACATAGAAAGCTGCATGCTCATACTGAATCTCCAGAGCTTCTCTGTAATCCCGGATCATTTTGTTTGAGATGAAAAAAGAAAGGATCAGCATGGGGATAAGCCCCAGTAAAATAATGGTCGCCGCAAATTTCTGGAACAACGTCATATTCTGCACATACTTTTTCATATTTTCCGTCTTCTCTTTCCCCGGAAACTCCGTATTTTTTACTCCTGATACATCGGCACATTAAACCAAACTGTAACTGTTCAGTACCTTTACAGTTATACCGAATTACTCATATAACCACCAATAAGCCTGCCCGTTTCGGGCAGACTTATCAGATACTCTTTTTATCCTTTTGCGGCGCCTGCGGTAACGCCTTTCACAAAATATTTCTGGAATGCACAGAAGATCACCAGTGCCGGTACGATTGAGATGATCGTACCCGCAAACACAATATCCCATCTCGCCGAATACTGGCCCACAAAAGCGGCGATCTCCACCGTAATGGTCTTCGGCTTGCCGCTGGGCAGCACCAGATAGGGCATCAGGTAATCATTCCAGATAGAGAGGCCGTTTAGAATGATCATGGAACCGGTACAGGGCCCCAGTAACGGAAACGTCACTTTCCAGAAGGTCTGAAACGGCGTACAGCCGTCGATCATGGCCGCTTCCTCAATCTCAATGGGAATCCCCTTTAAAAAGCTGCAGTACAGAAGGCAGCCAAAGGATACCGCCCCCGATACCGCGCACACGATCGGGCCCGCCATATTTCCAAATATGTGAAACAGTTTCATTTCCCTAAACAGCGGGAACATATACAGGTGGAAAGGTATCATCATCCCGGCCAGGAAAAACGTATAGATGAACGAAGTAACCCTGCTTTTCCGTCTCTCGATCCCGTAGGCAGCCAGCGGAACGATCAAAATGATAAACGCCTCGGAAACCACCGTCATAAATACCGTATTCACGATCGCCCCCGCGAACTCCGACTGGGCGAACAGATCTTTAAAATTCTGCACATACAGGGATGTGGGCAGCGCCACCGGATTTTTCAGAATATCGCCGTTACTCTTGAATGCGGATATCAGAGCAAAAAATACCGGATAGATAAAGAGCAGGCCCAGGAATGCGGTGAGCGCAAACAGAACCACATCCCGCGCTTTTACCTTCTTTTTCGCACGTTCCATTACATCTGCACCTCCCTGCTCCTTAAGAATTTCTGCTGGATCGTATTCAGTATGATGATGATAAACAGAAGCATGATGCCCACAGCGGTTCCAAAGCCCTGTCTTCCCTCATTGAATCCGACTTTGTACAGTAAATATACCAGAGTCTCCGACGTAAATCCAGGGCCGCCGTCGGTCATCACATTGATCTCGTCAAAAATCTTTAGGCCCTTGATCAGAGACAGGGTAAAATTGATCGTGAACGCCCCGGAAATCAGCGGAACCGTAATGGATTTGAACCGCTGCCACGCAGTAGCCCCGTCGATCTCGGCCGCCTCAATCAGCTCCACAGGCACGCTCTGCAGAGAAGCCAGATAGATGATCATATAGTAGCCCGCTCCCTTCCAGATCAGCACAAGTCCGATCATGATCAGAGTGAGGGCCGTATTTCCCAGCCAGTCCTGTTTGAAATCACCCAGGCCCACGCCCTGCAGAAGAGCGTTGAAGGTTCCGAAATTGTAATTATACATAATCTTCCAGATAAAACCGGCCACGATGCCGCTGATCAGCACCGGAATATAGAAGGCACTCCGGAAGAAATTCTTGCCCCAACGCACATTGTCCACCATCAAGGCAAAGATCAGCGCCACCAGGTTTTCAAAAGTAGAAATGAACACAGTCAATATGGCCGTATTCTTCAGCGCATTTCCGAAGCGGGCGCTGGTAAAAATCTCCCTGTAATTCGCAAGCCCTATGAATTTCACATTGTCGCTTATGCCGTCCCAGGAGGTAAAACTGTAGTATACACTGGCAACAGTAGGCACGATGACAAACAATGTAAACAGGATAAAGGCCGGCGCAATAAAGCAAAATGCTGTCTTGTCAAATTTTTTCGCTCTATTCCCCACGATATGTACTCCTTTACTTCACTGATTTTCAAAAAGAGCCGCTGCACTTTTAGAAACCCAAAATCTCTGATGGCAAATGCAACAGCTCTCTATGATTTGTATAGGATGATGTTAAAATTATTTTAAAAGTCAAATTCCAAAGACATTACTCCAAACCCACGCCAGTCAGCGGATTGAAGCTCTCCATGCCGACTTTCCAGGTTTTGTTCAGCTCGTCACAGGCAGAATCGATGTCTCTGGTTCCCTGCAGCACTTCGATCAGTGTCTTGTAAGTGAAGTTACGGAAATCGGGCGGCAGCTCGTTGTTTCCGCTGCGGCCATTCCACATCGGAGCCAGCTCGTCCGCAGAATTTGTCGCGTCGATCACCTCCTGCAGCTGCTCGGATACATCCATGGTCGGCTGCTCTACGGTGGCAGGTATCGCACTCAGTTTCTCGCAGTATACTTTGTAGTTATCCGGCTCATAGAAGAATTTGATAAAGGCTTCCGCCGCCGCTTTCTTGGCAGGATCCTGAGCTGCTTCCGCGGAGATTGCCAGACCGCCGATTCCGCCGCCGCCTACCAGACGCACTTTTCCGTCCGGGCTGGGGATCGGGAACCATCCCATTTCAAAGTCAGGCGCAGCATCTGAAATCTGGGAGAACATATGAGTACCGGAGTACATCATAGCCGCCATGTCGTTTACCATAAAGGTTGTGATCTGGGCATCCGGTGTGGAAGACCAGCCGTCCTGAGCATACTGAAGAATATTCTGCAGCTCCTCAAAGGTCTTCTTCACTGTCTCATCAGAGAAATCCTTTGATCCGTCATAGCAGTGCTCAATAAAGTCGGGATCCTGACTCAGTACCTGATCGTTGTATACTTTGTGGAACCAGAAGCCCATATGCCAGATATCCTGTCCGCCCACAACCAGCGGAGCCATATCGCCCTTGTCCTTGATGGTCTTGCACAGCTCCAGGAATTCATCGTAGGTCGTGGGCTCTGTCAGGCCGTTGTCATCAAAATATTTCTTGTTATAGATAATACCGTTGGTATTCTCACCCGCCAGAGGCGCCGTATAAACCTGTCCGTCAAAATCTGTGGTAGTCTTGAACAGGCTCACTATCTCATCAGAGAGGGGTTCCAGCTTGCCCGCACGCACGTACACGGCGGTATCGCGCATTTCCATGACATCCGGGAACTCACCCACGCTGTCCTTCGTCTTCAGCAGCTCGCTGTAGGCACCGCCGTTACCCGGTTCGATGGTGACCGTCACATTCGGATTCTGCTCATTGAACCGATTCACGATCTCATTCATGGATTCCTTGGCGCCCTCGTCACCGTCGGCGAAAATGAAGGTAAGCTCCGCCGCCTCCAGTTCCGTACCGGCCGATGACTGCTCCGCGGAGGATCCTGCCTCCGAAGTGCCGGAGGACTGCTCCGCCTGAGACGCCTCCGCCGCGCCGCTCCCCGCTTCGGAAGCCGCGGAAGACTGTGCCTCCTGGCTGCCGGATGCCTGAGATGCCGCACTGCCGGATGCACTTCCGCCTCCTCCGCAGCCTGCCAATGTCCCGAGGGCTAAAGCGCCCGCTAATAAACTGGAAATGATTTTTCTCTTCATTATTTTTTCTTCCTCCTCTTTACTGTCACGGTAGGCCTTCCGTTCCTTGATTTCATGGTGGTATTATAACAAGTATATGTTTATGGCAAAAATACTTTTTTTAAGTTGAAAATACACATTTTTTAGTTTTCTTTTACACCATTTCATAACTTTTACAAAAATATCCTCTTTTGTCGGATCGATACTGCTCACTTCGTGACCCAATGTCATTTACTTAAGCCCGGACGCTGCCGTAATTGCCAACTCAATATAAGCTTTACACTTTTGGTAGTAATTGCTATAATGAAATTATCTGATATATATAAACGTTGGTGTTTAGAAAGTAGGTGATCCTATGCCAAGTGCAGCAGATATAATCAAAGATTATGTCATTGAATTTTCGAGGTTACAGGACTGGATGGCAGACATAAAAGACAGCAATCCGGCCACCTATGAATCAATGCATAAACGGTATATCGAGTTAAAAGTCACATTGTCAAGCTTGGGCGTGAATCTCACAGAGCTTGACAGAATCAAAGCCTGACAACTGCACAGGCAATCTATATGCAAAAAAACGCAGAGCCATGGCCGTATCCATAGGTTCCGCGTTTTTTCTCTTCCTTGAGTAATTGTCACTGTTTCCGGGATATCTGCACCCTTCCCCGGAAATATCAATCCTTCACCTCAAACCAGTCAAAATCCGCATACTTTCCAAAACCGGTCAGATCCTGGCAGCAGAGACCGATCATGGATCCGGTGAACCACCCCTCCTCGCAGGCTTCGTCGGAGAGAAACCCCGCATCTATCCGGGGGCCGATCTTCTGCAGGCTCTTTTCTCTATATCCGAAGAAAAACTGCGCCCAGCCGTCCTCCAACCGGAGTTTCAGATACACCGCCCTGTTTTTCTGAATCGGCATATAGTCTGCCAGATATTCATATCGTCTGTTCTCCGCTTTCAGAAGGGTGATACATTTTCCCACATCCTCATCATGGGACACGTGGAGATAGATGTAGTTATCCGTGTCATACATAAGGATCAATCCTGCCATCTGCTTGAATACCTCCGGCTCAAATTCCATGCAGGCCGATGCCTCCATCCGGTATTCCGTCATCCTGCGGGCAATCAGCGTCTGGGAAAACCTTGAGGACAGACCGCTCCGCCCGTACATCCTGAGCCAGCCGGGCCGCTCGCTCAGGGAAATGTGATACCCATCCATAGGAATCCGCAGAGACTGATAATCCGGATGCAGCCTGGAACCGTCGAAATCGTCCCGGATCAACGGAATCTCCAAGGATGTTTCCGTCTGCGCCCCGCTGGCACCTTCTCCCCTTTTCGGCGGCTCCACCTCGCTTTGAGGTGCATTGCCGCCGCAGTCCAGTACCAGCCAGTCATCTGACGTCCACCGCATTTTCTGTATCGCCGTCTCCCGCCCCAGCATATAGCGTCGGCAGCCTGCGAGCCGGGGGACGTCCCCGGGATTTCGCATCTCCCGCTTCGCCGTTCGCCCGCACAGATGCACGGCGTACCATTCTCCCTCCGGCGTCTCCACCAGGTCACAGTGTCCGCTCTTTTGCAGAAGAATATCCCCGCGATGTCGGCTGGTCAGGATTGAATACGCCTCTTCTTCGGACTCACGCTCCATGAAATCTGCCCGATACATCTCATAGGGACCCCAGATGCTCCGCGAACGCTGAGTGGTCTGGCCATGCCCCTCCCCGGTTCCCGTATCGGCGGAAAACAGGTAATACCACCCGTTCCGCTTGAAAATATGGGGACCTTCCAGAAAAATCTTATCCGCCTTATAAATATCCCGCACCGGGCCGGTCATGGCCTTTTTCACAGGGTCATATTCCTGCAGTACCAGCCGTCCCGCATATTTTTTCGGGACACGATGATCCGTACTCATGCTGACGATATATTTTCTGCCGTCATCGTCGTGAAACAGGGACGGATCAAAACCAAAATTGTTCAGCATGACCGGTTCAGACCAGGGACCCCGGATATCCGTAGCAGTGATCAGATAATTAAATGTATCATACATATTGCAGTAAAACGCCTTCACTACCGTGTACACCAGATAAAATGTCCCTTGATCACAGGTCAGACAGGGCGCCCAGACTCCCTGGGAAGCGCCCACGCCCCGCAGATCCAGCCTCGCCGGATCATCAAGGGGATAACCGATCAATTCCCATTGCCTCAGATCCCGGGAATGATGCAGACGGATACCCGGCCACCATTCAAAAGTCGATGTCGCGATATAATAATCCTCCTCCACCCGGACAATCGACGGATCGGGGTGGAAGCCCCGCAGAATGGGATTTTGAATCTTCTGTATGTTTCC
Source organism: Lachnospiraceae bacterium (assembly GCA_003542935.1). Taxonomy (GTDB): domain Bacteria; phylum Bacillota; class Clostridia; order Lachnospirales; family Lachnospiraceae; genus UBA11957. The sequence goes on from DPJQ01000113.1 coordinate 22,781, forward strand.
GGCAGCATCCATGCTGCCGGCAAAG
>DPJQ01000003.1:0-7626 GCA_003542935.1 Lachnospiraceae bacterium
GGGCACATGTAAACCCCATCCGAAGCAAGACCGAATCAAAACCATGTGGCGGCCCGTCACGTTTTAGGTAGGTCGCTTGACTTTGCCGGTAACGGTAAAGCTAGATAGATGATCATTCACGACAGAACCCGGCTTATCGTTCTGCTCCTTATTTATTCTTTATACAGACAGATTTCTTTTCGTTCTGCTCACAACCTTGATATAGCGCAGCAGCAGTTCCCAGGCTCCTTTGCCCAAAAAGAGCAGTACTGCTCCCGCGACCACAGACCAGAGCAGCCCAAGGGCCGGTGACATCGTATAATCTCCAAGCTGGAAAATCACATAGGGAAGATCATACCCAAACAGAGCTCCAACGTATTTCACCAGACCGGCGACAGGAACAACCGCACCGCAAAAGATAAACGTGGGCGCGATAATGCCGAGCACCGGAATGACGATCATTCCCGAAAATCCTGCCAGGCCGTAAAAGGCACAGACCAGCAGGAGCCGGTTCCAGGAAAATCCCCGTTTCCCGGTAAGCAGATCCCCCAGATAGGCCCGGGCCATCTCTTTGGGATTTCCCAGCCTCTCCAATATATCCTCCACCGAAAAACCTTCATTCTCCATTTCCAGGATAGAGCCTTTGATCTCTTTTACGATATCAATCCGTTCCGACGGAGGCAGGGGCTTTAAATATCGGTCGACCCTGTCTAAATATTTTTCCAATCTTGCATCCATGCTTATTCTCCTCTCAGATGGGAAACTGCCGCCAGCAGACTGTCCCACTCTCTTGACATACATTCCACATATTCCTCCCCGGCGGGTGTCAGGGAATAATATTTCCTGGGGGGCAGCCCCTCCGCGGAATCCTGCCAGACAGACTGCAGAAAGCCTTCATTCTGCAGCCGCCGCAAAAGAGGATAGACCGTGCTCTCCGTCGAAGCGATCATGGGATACTTCCCCAGCTCCTGCAAAATCTCATACCCATAACGGGTCTTTTGGCCCAGCATCAGCAAAATACAGTATTCCAGCGTACCGCGGGCAATCTGAGATTTCCATTTCTCTAAATTCATGGGCTTCCTTTCTGTCATTTTTCTACATACATCGTACTGCATAGTACCCTATTTGTCAATAGTATATCGAAGAATTTATGCTGCACATTTTTCTTATACCGCACTGTCATCCCGCAAAGTCTCTGCCAGATTACACCTCAGTATTTTTTTCCCACCCATATAGTAAGCCAGACAGACAAATCCGAAAATCCCCAGCATGAATACAGCGATCGGCACGACCGGAGCTTTTGCCAGAAATTCCGTCGGATCCAGATAACTCGCCCTGATCATAAACCCGACGGATACCGCAGTCAGCGGCAGGGTGATCAAAAGCGGCTGGCCGGCAATGACCAGCGCCTCAATACAGAACAATTTTCGCATACCTTCCGGCGTCATGCCCACGGACATATACTGCGCAAATTCCCTTTTTCTCTGTCGGAGAAAACCCAGCGTATTCGAAAATACATTAGCGATCCCGATGGCAGCCAGCAGGACGCAGAATGCCCCTAGGATCAGCATGAAGCCTTTCCGCATGTTATCATCGGAGATTTTTTCTCTCATGCGGTTTTCACTCTCTGCCGTATGTCCCGGGCTGACGATCCCCATGATATCGGACTCCAGCACGTCCAGTCCGGCAAGCGTCATGCCATCTTTAGCAAGCACCCGAATATAAGAATCCGCCTCCCCGCCGTCTGCTTTTCTGCCGATCTCCTCCCACAGGGACAGAGGGATAAACTGCACCAGGGCGTAATTCGCGTATTCTTCCCTCAATACCGGCTTTTCCTGCGTATAGGCCAGCACCGGAACCCCTACCGGCTCCTCTTTCCGCCCGGTATCCTGCAGCAGTATGGTATCCCGGCTTTCTTTCACAAAAGGGACATACTCTTTGTAGCGGAAATTACTGTTTATACTGTCCCAGATACAGTTCAGCACGATACTTCCACCCACCCCCGGCACTGCGCCGATCTGTTTGCAATACTCCAGAAATCCCTCATCATCCATGATGACGACCGGCGCCTGTACCAAATAGGAGTTTTCCCATGCAGTTACGGCACTGCCCGCCAACTCCTCCAGGCCGCCCAAAGCTTTCACTTCATCGCTGATATCGGTCTTCGGAACGGTACATACCGCTGCCGCCTTTTGATACAGGATACTGCTCCTGACCCCCGGCAGCTCCCGAATCTTCTCCGCCTGTCCGATGCTCCCTATCTCCGTATCCTTTACCGTGACCATCACATCCCAGGCGTCCTGATACCGTTCAAAATACGTATGGTCCGTACTGATGCCGGAGAGAGTAAAAAAACACAGCATAACCGTAAACCCCAGGAAGGAAAGGGTCAGAGACAGAGTGGATGTCCGAAGAGCCTTCCGTTGGGCCCGCAGTGCGTTTCCCGCCAGCTCGCCCTCAATGCCGAACAAACGGGAGAGAATACGGGAATGCTTTTTCTTTTTCAGCTGCAGGACACCCGCGTTTCTTATGGCCTCGAGAGGCGTCAGCCTGCTCAGTTTCCCCGCCGGCAGCCATGCGGATATAAACACCGTCAGGACAGACACCAGTATAGTCGTTATAAATACCAGAGGATGGTACTGAAATACAGCCTCGTGCCGTCCGGCCACATCCGCCGCCAGTGTATTCATTGCACACATGGTTCCGAAACCAATCGCAATCCCGGCAAGACCGCCTGTCAGAATCGGCACCCCACATAGCACTGCCGCCTCCTGCATCAGACAGACACGGATCTGCCCCGGCGTAGCCCCGATGCTGGAAAGAATCCCGAACTGATGAATCCTGGCATTCATGGACACCGCAAAGGAATTGTGGATAATCAGGATCAGAGACAGGGACATAGCCAACAGGATGACCAGATAAAATGTCAGCAAAAGGGGCGGATCTTCATCCTGCGGATCGTGGATCAGATATCTGGATAAAAGCACATTGTGATAGGATGCCGCGTGTTCCTCCAGACCGAGTTTCCCGGTCAGCAGCGGCATATCCCGGTAAATAGTCCGGACATTCTGAAAATACACATCCACCACCGTTTCCGGCTCCTCTGACAGATCCCCACGGACAACTGCTTTTTCCACATTCGCAAAATTCCGTATCATCGAAAGATCCTCCCCGCGGATTTCCCCCGTGATACGCCCCTGCCAGTCTCCTTCTTCCAGAATGATCTGCTCCACCTCATAGATCCAGAAATTAAAAAACAGGCAGCACAGCAGGGACAGAAACAAAGCAGAAATGAAAGCCGCCACTATAATGGATATACTTGAGGCACGATTTTTCTTAATAAAGCCTGCCGAATAATCTTTCCACATGCCGCTCACCTCCGTTTCCCCTGAAGACCGCCGTCCCGCTGACCGGCAGGGCCGCCACAATGGTCGCTGATGGTCCGTCCGACAGAGTCACCGGAACGATCACCGACGATCCGCCCGTCCTCTATGGTAATCACACGGTCCGCCTCCAGTGCGATCTTCTCGTCATGGGTGATCATCAGAACAGTCTGATTGAAGTTGCGGTTGGAAAATTTCAGCATGTCAACGATCTCTCTGGAATTTTTTCGATCCAGGTTCCCGGTGGGTTCATCTGCCAGTAAAAGCGCCGGACGGTAGATCAAAGAGCGGGCGATGGCCACCCTCTGCTGCTGGCCGCCGGATAACTGGCCGGGCAGCGCCTCCCTCTTATCCTCCAGGCCCAGCGTCTTTACAACCGTCCCAAGATAGTCCGGATCAGGCTTTCTCTTATCCAGAAGCAGGGGCATCAGGATATTTTTCTCCACCGTCAAGGTGGGGATCAGATTATAAAACTGATAGACCAGCCCTACCTTTCTTCTCCTGAATACGGCCGCCTCCGAAGCGTTCATTCCTCCTATATCAACCCCCTCCACCAGAACCGATCCCTCCGTCGGCCGATCTACGCTGCCAAGGATATGCAGCAGCGTAGATTTTCCCGAACCGGACGCCCCCACAATGGCCGTAAACTCACCTTTTTCCACAGTCAGATCGATGCCGTTTAGCGCCGTGACCTGGTTGTCTCCCTTTCCGAACACTTTTGTGACGCCTTGACAACTTAATATCTCCATGATGCCTCTCCTCTCCTATACGTTTTATGCACACACTCGTAGCCGACAAAGAAGCAAAGGGTTTTGCCGGCTGTGAGCGGTACCACCCACTGACCACAGTATAGCAGAGAAAAGTGACAGCTCAGTGACGGTACATCCGTATCTCAAAACAGGCACCGCCGGTTGGCCGGTTGCGGGCCGTAATCGTGCCATTTTGAAGCTCAAAGATCGAGCGGGACAGGGAAAGGCCGATCCCTATTCCCTCCCCGGCGGCATCCTTCCCACGGTAAAACCGCTCAAAGAGCCGGGGGATATCCTCCGGCCAAAAGCCTTCCCCCTCATCCCACAGCAGGATCTCCGCATAAAAAGGAGTTTCGGAATATTCGCAATATATAGTACTCCCGGAGGCGGAATGTTCCAGACAGTTTTTCATCAGATTCAGGATGCCTTCCAGCGTCCATTCCATATCCCCGTTAAAGCTGACGGCTCCCCTGTCCGGAATGTCCACGGAAATATATTTCTCTGCCAGCAGCTCCTCCAGTTCCTCCGCTGCCAGATTCAGAACTGTGTAGATATCCACAGGTGCCCACGCCAGCTTTAATGTGCCGGCATCCATTTTCGAGAGGGTCAGCAGCGCTTCCTCCAGCCTCTCCAATCGCCTCAGCTGTCTGCCGATCTGCTGTCCATAAATGCTGGGAGCCGTTTCTGCCATCAGCTGCAGGGAGAGAAAGGCTGCCGTGATCGGTGTCTTTAGCTGATGAGCGATATTAGCCAGATTATCCGCAAAATTTTCCCGTGCTTTCACGGCCGCCTCCCGGGTCTGGTACAGGAAGGTGACGGTTTTGTAGATCTCATCCTGAAGACGGGAAAATTCATCCTCCGGTCCGCGGATCTGCAGACCGGCCCTTCCCGTATTGACCTGTTCCAGATAGCCCGTCAACTCTACGATCCGCCTTTGCCTGCGTCGCTTCCCGTACCATGCCGAGAGTAAAAAACTGCAGGCCGACAGACAAAAACATACCGTCGGCAGCCCAAAAACTCCCCACGGTATGTTTTCACAAAGCATACTGCTCCCATATCCATATTGCGCCAGAAACTGATTTTCCTTTATCCCCCGCTCCATAAGCCCGTGATATTCTTTCAGGGCCGCTAACACCTGCCCTTCCATATCCGGATGCTCTTCTATGACGATCTCACAGAAAGCAGACATATGGGTGAAAACCGTCTGCCGATACACCCGCAGCCAGAAAACTGACAGACAAATGATGCCCGCCAGCCCCAGCAGCACAGACAGCAGCACTATGAGGCTCTGTTTCCTACTCTCCGTCATAAACTCTCCTCCATCCGATAGCCGAAACTGCGCACCGTTTTCAGACAGGCCGGACGGTGTAGCTTCTCCCGCAGCCGTTTCATGGTGACGGTCAGGGTATTGTCATTCACAAAATTTCCGCTGCTGTCCCATACCTGTTCCAACAGCCGCTCCCGGGTCACAGTTCTCCCTTTATTTTCCATCAAAATCAGGAGGAGCCGATATTCCGACGGGCTCAAATGAACTTCCTCCCGCTCACAGAAAACCGCCATTTTTTCCGTATCCAGCAACAGATGGCCACAGGACATCAAGGATTCCTTTACCTTACCGGATCGGCGCAGCAAAGCAAGTATCCGGGCATACAGAACCTCCAGGGCAAAAGGTTTCACCACATAGTCATCGGCTCCGTCTTTAAATCCCCGTACAATGTCCGTCGTCTCCCCACGCACCGTCAGGCAGAGGATTGCAAGCTGATCGCCCCATAGACGGCGGGCCCACAGACACAGATCGCCGCCGTCCCCGTCCGGCATATTTCTGTCCGCCAGAAGAAGATCCGGACGGCTTTGCCTCATCACCCGCCGGGCTTCGGCAATATGAGAAAATACCGTCACCTCCATCTGTCGGGCTTCCAGGTAAATCTTTACATTCTGCGCAATATCCGGGTCATCCTCCACATAGTAGATCACTGCCATCGCGTTTCTCCTTTCTGTCTGTCCGGCCATTACGGATACATTTTATCAGACGCAGGCGCAAAAGAAAACATATTATTGAACAGCTTAACTCTGACCCTCCCAAAACGCCACCGCACCGGCGATCAGCAGCATCAGAACCGGAACCACATATTTCCGGGGATGATGCCACAGATCCGTCTCCAACTTCCAGTCCCGTATCGGAAAATACCACTCCAGCAATACGGAAGCCGCCGCACTCAGCAGAGCAAAACAGGCAGCCGCCAATATATAAATAACAGTTATTCCGCCCCGCAAAATCTCCCAGCTGCCAAGGTAGATCCCGTCAGCCGTCATATTGCACAGAAATATGAAAAAACAATAGGGAACACAGAGTTTTTTCTTCTGCCCCGGCAGAAACCGGACTGCCTGCTCCAGTGCCGGATCGCAGGACAGCAGGATACAGACCGGCGTATTGAAAGACAGGATCGCAAATCCCACCGGCAGTACAAACCCGCTTTCCAGCTCCCCAAACAGTGCCGGGAGCACACAGGCCGCACCCCACATGACGGCAGTGTTCGCCAGATAATTTTTATGTTCCATAAGATAGCGAAGCAGGTATCTCCCCACGGAATGTCCGTGAATGGTTTTTTTCACAGAATAAGGGTTTCCTGCTCTGCGGTAAAAGGCATAGGCGTCCGCATTGCCCAGGAGTACCACTGCCGCCGCCAGATATCCCGCCACAGTCAGCAGCAAAAGCCCGGTATCCCGAATGAACATTATGGCTGCGAGAAAAATTCCCGCCCAGGCCACCCCCACCCATCTGTGTCTTTCCCAGGTGTACACGCAGGCAGTCGCCGCAACAGCATGGCACACGCAGAGGATGACACACGCCGCTTCCCAGCCGTTCCGGGGAGCCAGGGCAAATACCACCGCCAGCAGCATGATTGTCCGGGTAAAGAATGTATAGATCCCCAGAACAGTCACATATGCCGCCGTAAACCTGCGCTCCTCAAAAGGCAGCATAAACATATTTTTCATATTCTCTCTGTGATCCTCCGATGAGAGCGCCTGCCACATGATACCGACCGTCAAGGTGCTGACCATCAGATACAGAATAAACGGGCGCACCGGAATCCGTATTCCCGAGAGATGCAGCCCCCAGAATACGATGGCACAGATGAAAAAATTTTTTCCCAACCGCTCATACCGGACGCCGAATAATTTTTTCGAAAATACTTTACACAACATCTTCATACCGCAAAGCCTCCCGGATCTTACCGGCATCTATGGCGCCGTTTTCGAAGGTCTGCCGGATCTTCCCCTCATCCAAAACCAGCACCCGGTCGGACGTCAGCGTGACGCTCTCCAGGATATGGGAAGAAAACAAAACCGTACCGTGTTCCCTGTATCCGGCAATCAGAGAATACAAAAATTCCGTACTCTGAAAATCCAGGCCGTTTACCGGTTCGTCCAGCAACAGCAGTTCCGGCCTCAGCGCAAAAGCCGTGATCAAAAATACCTTTTTCCTGTTCCCGGTGGACAGGTCTTTCAGCAGA
>DPJQ01000003.1:7884-8187 GCA_003542935.1 Lachnospiraceae bacterium
CACAGGTCTTTCAGCAGAACATCTCTGTATTCCTCAAAGTGAAATCCCCGCATCAGCGATGAGGCATCTTCTGTCTTTCTGCCATAGGCGGCGCTGACATAGGACAGATACTCCCGGAACGTAAAATATTGAAAAGAGTTGTCCTCCGCAAATACCGTGTAGCGGCATCTCTTAAATTCCCTGTCCCGGAATCGTATGGGGTGATCATACCACCGGGCCTCACCGACATGGTACTTTTCGTGCAGTCCGGAAAGAGTTTTTAAAAATGTAGTCTTTCCCGCCCCGTTCAGGCCGATCAGCCCC
>DPJQ01000003.1:8477-9112 GCA_003542935.1 Lachnospiraceae bacterium
CAGGCCGATCAGCCCCACCACTTCGCCCTTTTTCAGTGTCAGCGAGAACTTCGACAGTACCGGTTTCTCCGACTGGTACCATACGTCCAGATCCCTAATTGTCAAAAGCGGCGTTCTCAATTTCTTCTTTCTCCTCCGTCGCTTTTTTTCCGGCCGCTATAGGCCGAATACAGGAATACAAGCCCGATCGCACCATACAGCGCCGCCATCGCCGGATTCCCGTTTATCCCACAGACGATTGCCACCATCACCCAGACCAAAGCCAATATGCCGCGAATATATTTATGACGCATACTTGATTCCTCCCTGCAATTGTTTTTTATTGTGGCTTTATCATATAGGAAAACGGGCGGCTCTGCCGAAATGTCCGCATTCTGCATGTTTTTGGCCGTCAAAAAAACTGCCGCAGCGATTATGTATCTCGCATAGCAGCAGTTTCTCTAATACGACAACGTAGCCACCGCCCGGAAGACGTTTCCCGCATACGTCGCCTGTATCGTGCCGTCATATTTTTCCGCCGCCGTCCGGGCGCTCCGGAGCCCCCATCCGTGCAGTCCCTGTTCCGTCTTCGACGTTTCGAACAGGCCGTTTTCCTGCTTAGGTACGCCGATGAAGCTGTTCTCCACCTTGATGAC